>VSOD01000246.1 GCA_009774655.1 Lachnospiraceae bacterium | reverse complement strand
GTCCTTATCTCTGCCATACTGTATCCTCCTTCCTCCCTGTTCCCATGTAACAGCCCGGATGCCCTTACCAAACGCGCTGACCTGTCTGAACTGTCATGGTCAAATACCTTTTTCCACTATAACACACCCCCTCTGTTTTGACAAACCGATTCTTATGCCGGGCAGTCGTTTCTCATAACAAGTCCCACCACAGATCCATTATTCAAAAACTGTTGAAACCCTCCATTCTTTATGATATGATATACAAAATATAGAGGTTTCGAATTCACATCACACAATAAGGAGGACTACCGCATGACTGCTAAAGAATGTATTCTGGGACGCAGAAGCATCCGCAGGTTTAAGGCCGATCCGGTCTCACATGAACTGCTTGCACAGATCGTGGAGACGGCATCCTATGCGCCCAGCTGGAAACATACACAGATCACCCGCTACATAGCTATAGAAGGCGATCTCAAAGAGAAGATTGCAAATGAAGGCACATCCCTCTATCCGGGCAATGGCAGAATCATCTCCAGCGCACCGGTTTTAGTTGCCGTTACCGTACTTAAGAACCGCAGCGGCTATGAACGCGACGGCTCTTTCAGCACTCCCCGCGGCGACGGCTGGCAGATGTATGACGCCGGTGTTGCATCCCAGACGTTTTGTCTCGCCGCTTACGAACAGGGCCTTGGCACCGTTATTCTCGGTTTATTCGATCAGGCTCCCATAGAGTCTATGCTGCAGCTCCCCGAGGACAGAGAGCTGGTGGCTCTTATTCCCGTCGGCTACCCTGATGAGGCACCCGCTGCACCCAGGCGGAAACCGGTAGAAGACTTATTGTCTTATCAGTCATAACGATATACTACAAATAGAAGAGATCCTTTCTCTTCTATTTTTTTGGGACAGCGCTTTCACCGGTATAACGGCAGGCGCCCTCTGGCAACAAAATCCAAACAGAAAGCAGAAAGGTATTGAACACTATGAGACATTTAATGAATCCACTGGATTTTTCCGTGGAAGAACTCGACAGACTTTTTGACCTGGCGGATGACATCGAAGCCAATCCCGCCAAATATGCCCACGCATGCGAAGGCAGGAAACTGGCCACCTGTTTCTACGAGCCAAGCACCCGCACGCGGCTCAGCTTCGAGGCTGCCATGCTGAACCTGGGCGGACAGGTACTGGGCTTCTCCGACGCCGGCTCCTCTTCCGCCTCCAAAGGCGAAAGCGTATCCGACACCATCCGGGTCATCTCCTGCTATGCGGACATCTGCGCCATGCGTCATCCGAAAGAGGGCGCGCCCATGGTAGCTGCCAGCCGGTCCGCCATTCCCGTTATCAACGCCGGTGACGGCGGGCATCAGCATCCGACCCAGACCCTGACCGACCTCCTGACCATCCGTGCCCTGAAAGGTCGCCTTGGCAATTTTACCATCGGTCTGTGCGGCGACCTGAAATTCGGCCGGACAGTCCACTCACTGATCAATGCGCTGATCCGCTATCCCGGCATCCACTTTATCTTCATTTCCCCGCCGGAGCTTAAAGTGCCGGACTATATCACCGACATGCTCACCGAGAGGGGCATCACCTATGAGGAAGTCATCCGCCTCGAGGACAGCATCGCCCGGCTGGATCTGCTCTACATGACCAGAGTGCAGCGGGAGCGCTTTTTTAATGAAGAGGACTATGTCCGCCTCAAAGACTTCTACATTCTCAACAAAGAAAAGATGAATCTCGCGAAAAAAGACATGTTCGTGCTGCACCCGCTTCCGCGTGTCAACGAGATCTCCGTAGAGGTGGACGACGATCCGCGGGCCGTCTATTTCAAGCAGGCACAATACGGCGTCTATGTCAGAATGGCGCTGATCCTCACGCTGCTGGAATCCGCTGACAAAGACAGATAAAAGCATATAAAAGGGTATCATATAGAAATTTATAAAAACATACAAAATCACAACCATAATCGGGAAAGGAATACAGCTATGTTAAATGTAGGAAAAATCGAGGAAGGCTTCGTACTGGACCATATCAAAGCCGGCAAAAGCCTCTCCATCTATCATCATCTTCAGCTGGACAAGCTGGACTGTACCGTGGCGATCATCAAGAACGCCCGCAGCAACAAGATGGGCAAGAAGGATATCTTGAAAGTTGAGTGTGACATCAACACCCTGAATCTGGATGTGCTGGCCTTCATCGACCACAATATCACGGTCAATGTAATCAAGGACGGCAAAATCGTGGACAAAAAGGAGCTGATCCTGCCCCGCGAGATCAAGAACGTCATCAAGTGCAGGAATCCCCGCTGTATAACTTCCATAGAGCAGGAGCTTCCCCATGTCTTCGTACTCGCCGACGAGGAAAAGGAGATCTACCGCTGTAAGTACTGTGAAGAGAAAGCCGGCAAATCCGCCTCGGCCTGGTAAGATCATCTGCCGGGGCCGTCTGGTGAGATATATTGAAAGAAATACCTCAAAAAGCGTCATGAAAGTCCTGTGCTTCCATGACGCTTTTGTATCAATCTCTTTACTGTATCTATGATGCTTACTTCTCTTCTTCCGACTGGCTGTTTAAGACGATTGCCGCAAACTCTTCCTTCGCCGATGTAAGACATGCCATCAACTTGGGTGAGAAGGTACCGCACTCTCCGTTGGTGATCATCGTATAAGCCACTTCCGGCGTAAAGGCCGCCTTGTATACCCGCTTATGTACCAGCGCGTCATACACGTCCGCCACGGATACGATCTGTGCAGCGATCGGGATATCCTCTCCCTGCAGATGATCCGGGTAGCCTCTTCCGTCAAAGCGTTCATGATGATGCCTGCAGATCTCATAGCTGACTCTGCGGTATTCGCCCTGCTGGATGTCACCGAGCATATCAATGATATCACAGCCTCTGGTCGTATGGGACTTCATCACTTCGAACTCCTCATTGGTCAGTTTGCCCGGCTTCAAAAGAATACCGTCGGAGATCACAATCTTACCCACGTCATGCAGCGCCGCCGCAGAAGTGATGATATTGATCATATTCTCGTCCAGTCCGTACTCCGGATAATCTCTCGCCACATACTTCGCCAGTATATTCGTAAAAGTCTTCACGCGCTTGACGTGATCGCCGGATTCCAGATTACGAAACTCCACCACGTTACTCATGACATCAATGATATGGTCATTCATGTGGCGCAGCTCTTCCGCCTGCTTGCGCAGTACCTTGGTCTGAATCTCCACCATCTCTTCCAGATGCCGCTTGTTATAGTACAGCTCGATCACGTTTCTGGTACGCTGCTTAACGATATAAGAGTCAAAAGGTTTCTTAATGATATCGCTTGCTCCCAGACGGTATGCATCACGTTCGATCTGCGTCGTGGCCTCACCGGTGATCAGAAGAACCGGAATGTTATCGATCCAGCCGCGTCCCTTCATCTCCTCCAGCACCTCAACGCCGTTCTTAACGGGCATCACTACGTCCAGCAATACCACCGATATCTCATCAGGTTTGGCGGCAATGATATCAAGAGCCTCTTTGCCGTTAGCCGCCTGGATCGTTTTGTAATCCTCAAAAATCTCACAAAGAATCTCTCTGTTAATATCTACGTCATCGACAATCAGTATGGTTGAATTATTCATCTTTACCTCACATCTTATTCAATCTGCTGTGTTCCAATTTGCAGCCAAAATCCTTAACAGCTCAGACCTGCGCAACGTCCTTCATGGAGAAACTCATTCTGCCCATCTTATCCTTACCAAGACATACCACTGTCACCTTATCTCCCAGGGTCAGAACGTCTTCTACATGGTTGATTCTCTCTCTGGCGATCTTCGAGATATGAACCATGCCTTCCTTGCCGGGAGCAAATTCAACGAATGCACCGAACTCCTTGATGCTGACTACGGTTCCCTTGAAGATCTGTCCTTCCTCAAAGTCCGTCACGATCGTCTTGATCATCTCCACAGCTTTATCCATCATCACTTTATCCGTACCGCATACGGACACCTGTCCGTCATCCGTGATATCAATCTTTACGCCTGTACGGGCGATGATCTCGTTGATCGTCTTGCCACGCTGGCCTACCACATCGCCGATCTTCTCCGGATCGATCTGCACGGAAATGATCTTCGGCGCGTAAGGCCCTACTTCTTTGCGGGGTGCCGAAATCGCAGGCGACATACAGTTCGTCATAATGAACTCTCTCGCCTCACGGCATCTGGCAATGGCGCCCTCCACGATCGGTCTGGTCAGTCCATGAATCTTGATATCCATCTGAATAGCTGTGATACCGTCACGCGTACCCGTTACCTTGAAATCCATATCACCGAAGAAATCTTCCAGTCCCTGAATGTCTGTCAAAAGTACAAAATCATCGTCCGTATCACCTGTCACAAGACCACAGGAAATACCCGCTACCATCTTCTTGATCGGCACGCCTGCCGCCATAAGAGACATACAGGATGCGCAGGTCGAAGCCATGGAAGTAGACCCGTTGGACTCAAACGTCTCCGATACGGTACGGATCGCATAAGGGAATTCCTCCTCGGAAGGCAGTACCGGGATCAATGCCCTCTCTGCCAGTGCACCGTGTCCGATCTCTCTGCGTCCCGGTCCGCGGCTGACCTTCGTCTCGCCTACGGAATAAGACGGGAAGTTGTAGTGATGCATATACCGCTTACAGGTAATGTTCTCATCCAGTCCGTCCACTCTCTGTACCTCAGACAACGGCGCCAGCGTACATACATTGCAGATCTGCGTCTGTCCGCGGGTAAACATAGCCGAGCCATGCACTCTCGGAATGATGTCCACTTCCGCTGCCAGCGGCCTGATCTGATCCAGCGCACGGCCGTCCGGACGCTTGTGATCTTTCAGGATCATTTTGCGGACCGTCTTCTTCTGGTACTGATATACCGCCTCGCCCAGCACTGCAAGATACTCCTCGTTCTCCGCAAAAGCCTCTTCCAGTCTGGCCGTGATATTTCTGATATTCTCTTCACGCACCTGCTTCTCGTCGGTGAAAACAGCCGTCTCCATCTCCTCAGGTGTCACTAACTTCTTGATGTCCTCAAACATCTGCTCCGGAATCGCACAGCTCTCGTATGTGTGCTTCGGCTTACCCACTTCTTCCACGATCTTATTGATAAAAGCGATAACCGTCTGGTTTATCTCATGAGCCTTGTAGATAGCTTCCAACACCTTGTGCTCCGGCACCTCATTGGCTCCCGCCTCGATCATCATCACCTTCTGTGCCGTGGATGCAACCGTCATTTTCAGATCGCCCTTGTCCCACTGCTCCTGAGACGGATTCACGATCAGTTCCCCATCGACCATTCCCATCTGTGTCATGGCACAGGGACCGTCAAAAGGAATATCGGAAATGCACGTTGCGATCGCCGTACCCAGCATGGCCACCAGCTCCGGACGACATGCCGGGTCTACGCTCATGACCATATTATTCAAAGTCACGTCATTGCGGTAGTCCTTCGGGAACAGAGGACGCATCGGCCTGTCGATCACACGGCTCGTCAACACTGCATTCTCGGAAGCCTTACCTTCTCTCTTGTTAAAACCGCCCGGAATCTTACCCACGGAATACAGCTTCTCTTCATATTCTACGCTGCAGGGAAAGAAATCAATCCCTTCTCTCGGTTTCTCGGACGCCGTAGCCGTGGACAGCACTGTCGTCTCACCGTACTGCATGAAAGCGCATCCGTTCGCCTGTTTGCCTACTCTGCCGATATCTGCACGCAGGGTGCGTCCGGCAAGTTCCATTGTGTAACTCTTGTACATGCTCTTCTCTCCTTAACATAAATGAAAAGACAGATGCAGGACTGGATATAATCCAGCCTTACATCCGCCTTATTTCTCTTTTTATTTTCTCAGTCCGAGTCTTTCGATCAGGGAACGATATCTTTCGATATCCTTATCTTTCAGGTAAGCAAGCAGGCCGCGTCTCTGACCAACCATTTTCAGCAGACCACGTCTGGAATGATGATCCTTCGGGTTCGCCTTAAGATGCTCTGTCAACTCCTGAATCCTTGCTGTGAGGACTGCTACCTGTACCTCCGGTGAACCTGTATCGCCGGGTGTTCTTGCGTACTCATTGATAACCGCTGTTTTCTTTTCTTTCGAAATCATGTTGTCTCCTTTCAATACCCTTAACCGCCGGACACCAAGATCGGGTTGGAGTTTCCCAGCTCTGAGTGTCAGCTGAATCTTCCGTGTGAAACCTTCTTTCTGATCAGTAAATCCTTCCTTCTTATTAAAAAGGAATCTCACCTGCAGATATTCACACAATGTTTATTCTAACATACATGCCCTGCCTTGTAAAGCATTTTATAACAGTTTCCTGACTGTTGAAAATGTCAACATTAAATGCGAAAGATTTTTTGATTTTTTCCGGTTCTCCATAATGCACAAAAAGTGGAGCTGTTTTCTTGTGCATTATTCACATATTTATTATTATATCGTTGCCAGTTCCTTTTCAAACAGTT
>VSOD01000245.1 GCA_009774655.1 Lachnospiraceae bacterium | reverse complement strand
ACATTCGCTCAAAATCTCCAGAAGCTCATCCTTTTTGTCATCATATAAATCGTGGATCGAATAGGCATTATCCCAGTAAATACGGAAATCTTTCGCCGCCGGTTTCAGAGCCGCAAATCTTCTTACCGTTTCATCTGAATAAGTATATCCCTGCGGATTGGAGTATTTCGGTACACACCAGATTCCCTTCACTGCCGGATCCTCAGATACATACTTCTCTACCAGATCCATATCCGGTCCTGCCGGCGTCATCGGAATCGTGATCATCTCAATGCCGAAAAGCTCCGTGATCGCAAAATGTCTGTCATAGCCCGGCGCCGGACAGAGAAATTTCACATGATCCAGCTTACACCAGGGCGTGCTTCCCATCACGCCGTGTGTGACACAGCGTGAGATCGTATCATACATGATGGAAAGGCTGGAGTTACCGTATACGATCACATTCTCCGCCGGTACACCGCCCATCATATCACTCATCAAATGTCTCGCCTCCGAGATACCGGTCATCAGACCGTAGTTTCTCGTATCAGCGCCTTCTTCATTTCTCATATCCGCCTTAGAATCAAGAACGTCCATGATATCCATTGTCATATCCAGCTGCTCCAGCCCCGGCTTTCCTCTGGACATGTCCAGTTTCAGTCCTTTTCCCTTTGCGTCTGCAAACTGCTTATCCAGTTCCTCTTTTAAAGACAGAAGTTCTTCTCTGTTCATCTCTCTGTATGCCTTCATCATTACTCCATTCCTTTCTCTCAGCCTGTGAATTTGTAGCCGCCGGATATAGATTGTATTCAGCTCCTCTCTGGATAATTGTATACAATCATACACCGCTAAATATTCTACTATATATTTTTCCATTTCACAAGTATGTAGATGAGACAATTTTTTCTGCGAATCCTTTCTTTTTCTGTTCATAGTGTACAGAAGCACTACCTGCAAATCACACAGCTGGCGCCTGCAGGCGCAAAAAAACCCTGTAGATTTCTCTACAGGGTTTTTATCACTATTTAGCATAGTCAATGACACGGCTCTCGCGGATCACATTGATCTTGATCTGTCCGGGATACTCTAATTCAGATTCTATCTGCTTGGAAATATCCCTGGCGAGTAATACCATATCAGAATCGTTAATCTGTTCTGGAACTACCATAACACGAATCTCTCTACCTGCCTGAATAGCAAAAGATTTATCAACACCTTTGAAATTGTTTGTAATGTCTTCTAATTGTTTTAGTCTTGTTGTATATGTTTCTAATGTCTCTCTTCTCGCACCCGGTCTTGCCGCGGAAATGGTATCGGCAGCCTGTACAAGACACGCAATCAAAGTCTGTGCCTCCACATCACCGTGATGTGATTCTACCGCGTTGATCACCGTCGGAGATTCCTTATACTTCCGACACAGTTCCACACCCAGCTGGATATGGGAACCTTCCATCTCGTGATCCACAGCCTTACCGATGTCATGCAGAAGACCCGCACGTTTGGCCATCCTCACATCCAGTCCCATCTCTGCCGCCAGCAGACCGGACAGCTGTGCCACTTCGATTGAATGCTTCAACGCGTTCTGACCATAACTGGTCCTGAATTTCATCTTACCGAGTAATCTCACAAGTTCAGGATGAATGCCGTGCACGCCGACTTCCAGCGTCGCCGCCTCACCTTCCTCTTTGATCATTACTTCCACTTCTCTCTGCGCCTTCTCAACCATCTCCTCGATCCTGGCCGGATGGATACGTCCGTCCACGATCAATTTCTCAAGCGCAATTCTCGCCACTTCCCTGCGGATCGGATCAAAACCGGATAAGATAACTGCTTCCGGCGTATCGTCAATGATCAGGTCCACGCCTGTCATGGTCTCGAGAGTTCTGATATTACGTCCCTCTCTACCGATGATCCTGCCCTTCATCTCATCGTTCGGAAGCTGTACAACAGAGATCGTCGTCTCGGATACGTGGTCGGCCGCACACTTCTGAATAGCCGTGACAACGTACTCCTTCGCTTTCTTATCTGCCTCTTCCTTCGCCCTGCTCTCCATCTCCTTGATCATGACAGCAGTTTCGTGCTTCACTTCATCTTCAACAATTTTCAACAAATAATCTTTTGCCTGTTCGGAGGTTAATCCAGAGATTCGTTCCAGTTCCTGTAATCTTTGTTCGTTCAGCTTGGAGATTTCTTCACGCTGTTTGGCCAGAGTCTCTTCTCTGTGTGTCAGACTCGCTTCCTTCTTCTCAATCGCATCGGCCTTCTTGTCGATGTTCTCTTCCTTCTGCTGTACACGACGCTCATATCTCTGCGCTTCCGCCCGACGTTCCTTGATCTCCTTGTCCAGTTCATTCTTGGTACGAATGGACTCTTCCTTGACCTCGAGCAGGGATTCGCGCTTCTTCGTCTCAGCCGTCTTGAGAGCTTCATCGATGATCTCCCTGGCTTTCTCGTCCGCGTTGCCGATCTTGGCTTCCACAACCTTCTTGCGATAATTAATGGCTGCCAGAGCGGATACGGGAACAGCGATCACCAGCGTGATGAGAACTGCTATCACAACATCCCACATTACAGGAGCACCTCCTTATTTAGTTTTCATTGTACATAATCTATTGTAGAATGTCTCATCTGCACAAAAATCGGATGGTATCAACATTCTATAATGAGCAAAATTACAACACTTAAATTCTATACTGTATTTGATGTTATGTCAAGCAGTCTTTTATAGTTAACGACATTGGAAATTTCGTTTACTATAATACAACCGTTCTAAAAAATTGCCCGTGCGATCACGTCCGCATGAAATCCCCGGCGATAGAGGAATCCGTACATCCTCTGCTGTTCCTGTCTGGTGGCCGTTTCGGCGCAGTACTTTTTCTTCATCAGCAGTTCCCGGACCATGGCCGCCTCATCCTGCTCTACGCCAAGCCCCTCCAGTTCAGCAAAAGCCTCAGCGATCAGGGTGCTGTCTATCCCTTTCCGCAGCAGATCCTGCTCGATCCGGTTCCGGCTCCTGCTGTCTATATGATATTCTATGTAATCCCTCGCATAGCGCAGATCATCAAGATAGCCGTATGACTCCACATAGGCTATGGCCCCGTCGATACACTCCTGCGGATACTCTCCCTGTGCCAGCTTGTCCTCTAACTGCTTTCTGGTATAATCTTTTGACTGCAGCAGGTTCATACAGCGCAGCTTCGCTCTTCTGGGAAGCAGTTCCTCCGTGATCTCCCGGTAACTGTCAGGCGGCAGCTCCTGTCCTTCCTGCAGATGAAATTTGCGCAGCTCGCCCTTGTACAGTACAAAGGCGAACTGTCCGTCTATATAAATCCGGCAGCGTGCTCCCGACGCCCCGGCTATCTGTGTTATGACCACGATTCATTCTCCATATCCTGTTCATGCGGCACACTGTCCCGGCAGCATACCGCATGTCATAAGCCCTTACCCGTTCAGTCCGGTCATTTGGCTGCCTTCGTCTTCTCCTTCTCTGCCTTCTTATCTTCCGCCGATGCAGACTGTGCCTCTGTCCCTTCTGCATTTCCCGTCTCCAGATTGAACAGCTCTCTTACCCTGTGCTCGATCTCCGTACACACTTCCGGGTTATCGCGCAGATACTGCTTCGCATTCTCTCTGCCCTGCCCGATCTTATTGCCGTTATAAGCATACCAGGCACCGCTCTTATTGACGATATTATTCTCCGCCGCCAGATCCAGGATGTCTCCCACCATGGAAATACCCTCGCCGAACATGATATCAAATTCCGCCTCCTTAAACGGCGGCGCGATCTTATTCTTAACGACCTTCACCCTCGTTCTGTTACCGATCACTTCTCCGCCCTGCTTCAGGGACTCGATCCTTCTGACATCCAAACGAACGGAAGAATAGAACTTCAGAGCGCGTCCGCCGGTGGTCGTCTCCGGGTTGCCGAACATCACCCCCACCTTCTCACGCAGCTGGTTGATAAAGATCACCGTACAGTTGGATTTGCTGATGACCGCCGTCAGCTTCCTCAGCGCCTGCGACATCAGACGCGCCTGCAGGCCCACATGGCTGTCTCCCATGTCACCGTCAATCTCCGCCTTCGGCACAAGCGCTGCCACAGAGTCCACTATGATGATATCCACCGCGCCGGAACGCACCATGGTCTCCGTGATCTCCAGCGCCTGCTCACCGCAATCCGGCTGGGATATGTAAAGGTTGTCGATATCCACCCCGATATTCTTCGCATAGACCGGATCCAGGGCATGTTCCGCATCAATAAATCCCGCGATGCCGCCCCGCTTCTGTACTTCCGCGACCATATGTAAGGTAACCGTCGTCTTACCGCTGGATTCCGGGCCGTAGATCTCCACGATCCTGCCCCGCGGGATCCCACCAAGGCCCAATGCCAGATCCAGACTCAGGGAACCCGTGGGAATCGTCTCCACATTCATCTGTACCGAAGGATCACCCAGCTTCATTACGGCGCCCTTACCGAACTGCTTCTCTATCTGCACCAAAGCCGCGTCCAATGCTTTTAATTTGTCATCTCTTTCCATGTTCTGTTCTCCTTTTCCTTTAGAACATTTGTTCTTACATCTTATATGTAGATTAAAACAAATGTTCGATTTTGTCAATATAATTTTTGTTTTGTGACGAAACCCGAATCCTGTAACCGCCGGGTTTCGCAGGCAGTCTCCTTAAGATTCTCTCCGCCTGCCTCATATGATAGCAGTTTACCACTTTATAAGTCCCATAAATGACACTTCAACCCTCCTTCCCTAAAAAAATTTGAAATAATGGAAATCACGGCGAAATGCCTGACGTGCATAAGAGAGATCCATTTCTTCAGATGGATACAGTTTATCAAAAAAAGCGGGAATGCGCAACGCTTTTCCCGCTTGATTTTGATTTTGATCCTGCATCCGGTTACAGTTCACGGCCTAACCGGCCGCAAACTGTAACCGATTTTTACGCATAATACCGGGCCTGCGCATCCCACATCCGGGCATAGCTGCCGCCGGCGGCATAGAGTGTCTCATGGCTGCCCCGCTCCACGATCTGCCCTTTGTCAAAGACGATAATCTCGTCGCAGAAGCGGCAGCTGCTCATCCGGTGGGAGATATAGATGCTGGTCCTGCCCTCCACCATCTTGTGAAAACGCTCATAGACCTCCGCTTCCGCTTTCGGGTCCAGCGCCGCCGTGGGCTCATCGAGGATCACCACCGGCGCATCTTTGTAGAGCGCCCGCGCCAGTGCCAGCTTCTGGGCCTCCCCGCCGCTGACCGTCACCCCTTTTTCCAGCTCCTGATACAGATAGGTGTCAAGCCCCTGAGGCAGTTTTTCCACAAATTCCGCTGCATCCGCCTGCCGCAGCGCCTCCCGGATCCTGTCATCCTCCCGCGTGCCGCCCGCCGTGACATTCTGCCAGACCGGAAAGGCAAACAGCTTGAAATCCTGGAATACCACGCCGAACAGGCTGCGATATTCTTCTTCGTCATACTTGCGGATGTCCACGCCGTTCAGCGTAATGCGCCCGGCCGTAGGCTCATAGAGACGGCATAACAGGTTGATAAAAGTCGTCTTGCCCGCGCCGTTTTTACCCACCACCGCCAGTTTGCCCTTGATCCGCAGGCGGCAGTTCACATCTTTCAATACCAGTTCCTGACATCCGGGATACTGGAAGTCCACATGCTCAAACGCCAGCTCATATTCCCCGTCCGTCCGCTTCTCCACCGGGATCGAACCCTTCGCGTGCAGATTTTCCGTATCCAGAAATTCCAGAAACGGCCCCATATAGGTGCAGATCTCCTGCAGTCCGCCATGACAGGCGATGATCTTGAAACACCCGCTGCCAAACTGGTTCATGGCCCCCGCATACTGTGTAAAGGCGCCCACTGTCACCGCACCGGTCACCGCTTTTAACGCCACCAGCAGATAAGAACCTGCCGCAAAAAGACTGCTCACCACATTGTTGGCATTCTCCTGTCCCCGCTCCACGTCGCACATCTTCCCGAAAAAGGCGACCGAGCTTTTCAGATTTTCCATCGCATTTTTGAAGATCATCTCCTGCATGCCGTACAGACGGATGATCTTGCCCACTTTAGCATCCCCCAGCACCTGCATCTGCAGATAAGAGATCTTATTCTCCACACCGGTATGAGATTCAAATATCTCCTGAATCCTGGCGCCGAACCGGCTGTACACCTTCCACGAGCCGACGGCCATCCCCGCAAGCGCCCCGCCAAACAATATCATCGAAGGCAGAGGTCTTGCCAGCGTTCCCCAAAAACCCGCTTCCTGTGACGGCCGGGCCATACACACATAAAGCACCATGGCCGCCGACAGCAGGATGTGCAGAAACGCCCGCAGAATATCGCAGTAATAATACAACAGCATCCCCAGTCCGCCATGCATATTCGATCTGCGCTCCGAGAAAAGAATCTTCTCGGAGATCTCCGGCCTCTCCATCGTCTCATAATCCAGCGAAAAGGCTTTTTCCCGCATCCACACGTAGAAGAGCTGCCAGATCCTTGTCTACATCCCCCGGAATTTTCTCTTAAGC
>VSOD01000244.1 GCA_009774655.1 Lachnospiraceae bacterium | reverse complement strand
CAAAACATGCAGAAGAGTTGATGTTTACATTTACATATAGTGAGAATATAGAAGGGGATCAGGTGCCAAGAACAAAAGATGTAGAATGTTCACCTCATTTAAAACTTCTTCATCCGGGATCAAATTTAAGAATTTATTTTTATTGGTGTGATGATGCGATTGAGGATGGAAAGAAAGTTCTGGTGGGAAGGATTGGCAGGCATCCATATTAATTGCCATATAATATAGTTTAGGTTATAGAATCGCAGAATAGAATTCTCCGGTATATAACCGTACCAATGGTAGAGCACGCGGCTGTTAACCGCGGGGTGTAGGTTCGAGCCCTACTCGGGGAGTTATAGTAAACGACATAACAAATTTCTGTTTCCGACTCTTTCAGAAGCCATATACGGAAGCACCTGCAAGGCCGAAAACGAAATTTCTAATGTCGTTAACTATATATAGATTAATGTGAAACCTGTAAACGTGATGTTTGCAGGTTTTATTGCTGTTTTAAATACAGCATAATATTTGTCACAGCACTCTTGCAATCAGCGGCAGGAAGAGTGTACTGTGAAGTCAGCAGCAGTTTTTTACTTTAAAATTTTCTGTCACACAGACGCCGGAACGTTGTCTAATTAAACAGGAGGTAAAAATCATGAATAAAAAGACGAATGAAGAATTACAGGATTTGGTTATGAAAGCTACGTCAGGGGACAAAGAGGCTCTTGAAATGCTTGTAACATGAGTGCAGGATATCATATTCAACTTATCCCTGCGGATGCTTGGCACCTTTGCGGATGCGGAGGATGCCACGCAGGACATCCTGCTGAAGATGATCACCCATCTCTCTTCTTTTCGAGGGGACAGTTCCTTTACAACATGGGTATTCAGCATTGCGGTCAATCACCTGAAAAATTACAAAAAGCATATGTTCGCCCATTATCCGTTGAGCTTTGAGTATTATGGAGAGGACATACAGAACGGGAAAATACAGGATGTTCCGGATCTGACCCAGAATGTGGAGAAGGATATTCTGGCGGAGGAACTGAAAATGTCCTGTACCAACCAGTCTTTTCTGGGAGGAGGGCTGTTTGCGGACATGTTTAAGGATGCGACAGCGATGATACGGGATCATATCTCCGGAAATGGAGAAGAATGGGAAAGGATCGTGCATGAACCGGCTTTTGAAAAATATTTTACGGTAAAGGGAACGGCACTGAAGAATGTTCCTGCCGGCTATGAGAAGGAACATCCGCAGGCGGAATATCTGAAATTTAAGAGCTGGTATCTGGAATATCCAATCAAAGATGAAGAACTGGGAGATGCGGAAACATTGCTTGTAAAAGCCGCAGAGATATTCCGGGTCATGAAACCTTTTAATGACTATTTAAATAAAGCGCTTACCGGTTTTCAGATGCCGACAAGGTAAAGTGCGAAGGAAGTTCCTGTTATTATACTGTAGCAAACAGACAGACCACGCGTTGGGGCTGTCTGTTTGCATCTGGCTTTGCGCTTGTTTCCGACATAGATTCGTGATAATATAAGACCAAGAACATATATGGTGTATTTTGTGAAAGCCATGAAAATGTAAATGGGGAACAGAAATGAAAGGGAAACAGGGCAAAAGAAAGATAGATAAAGGGCTTTCGCTGCTTTTTTCTATTATTTTGGTATTCAGTATTTTGGGTGTGGTGGTGTTTTCCGTATCACGGAAAATTTCTGTGGAGATGTCTCAATCAGCGGTTCAGAATCTGAGTGAGAGTCTGGATCTGATCAAGTGTACGATCGAAGCTATTTTGAACAAAGAGGCGGAATTTCAGAAGCTGATGGCGCAGGAGATCGCGTTGGCGGAGGATCCGGTGCAGCATCTGCGTGCTTACAGCGGCAGCCAGACGATGGCGAGGATTTCGTTGATCTATGCGGGGGAATCAGAAGGGATCTCCGATGACGGAACAGTATTTACGGCTAAAGAACTTGATTTTTCTGCCGGCGGGACAGTGGATGGCCTGGCAATTTCCCAGTCCTATGTAAATTATATGGGGACATGGGCATATACGATAAAGTGCCCTGTCGTAAGCGATGGCGAGGAAACAGCCACGCTCTATGTGGAATATGTCTATGATTATCTGGACAGTTCCCTCCCGGCCGGATTTTACAATCAGAAGGCGATGCTGTATCTTATGGATGCAAAGACAGAGCGTCTTGTGCTGAAACCCAAGGGAATGGGGGAGCGGGATGCGGGACACCTGAACCTGCAGGATTTCTATCGGGCGAATGATATTCAGGATGAGAGCCTGCTGGCAGAGGTGGAAGCGTGCCTGAGAGAAGGCAGGAATATCATGTTTCATCATGATATCCGGAACAAGAAGGCACTGAATTATATGTGGTCCGTGAATGATGGGACTGTTTATCTGATCGGTTATGTGCCGATCGAGGCGATCCAGCAGGAAGGGAGGACCGTCAATCAGAATATTTTCATTGTGGTCGCAGTGATGCTGATCGCCTTTTTCCTGTGCTGTATTTTATACTATTTCAGCCAGAGAGAGCAGATCAGGATCAGAAAAGAGCAGGAGGAAGAACGGGAAATCTACAACAGGCAGCTGGCGGAGGCGCTTCAGGCAGCGCAGGCCGCGAGCAATTCCAAGACAATGTTTCTCTCGAACATGTCACATGATATCCGGACGCCGATGAATGCGGTGCTCGGTTTTACCATGCTGTTGGACAGGGACGCGGAGAATCCGGATAAGGTGAGGGAGTATACGAAGAAGATTACGCAGTCCGGGCAGCACCTTTTGAGCTTGATCAATGATGTTCTGGATGTCTCCAAGATCGAAAGCGGCAAGGTAGTGCTTTCGGTGGAAGAATTCACCTTAAATGATATGGTGTCCTCCGTAGATGCGATCATCCGGCCGATGGCTAAGGCCAGAGAGCAGAAGCTCCATGTGACAGTGTCCGGCGTGAAGCATGAATACCTGCTGGGAGACGAGACAAGGGTCAATCAGGTTCTGATCAATCTGCTTTCGAATGCGGTGAAGTATACGCCGGTGGGCGGCAACATCTGGTTTCGTATCATCGGGCTGAAACAGCGTTCCAGCCAGTTCGAGCATATTAAGATCGAAGTGGAAGACGACGGGTACGGCATGACGCCGGAATATCTGGAGCGGATTTTTGACGCGTTTACGAGGGCGGAGAACAGCACTACGAATAAAGTCCAGGGAACGGGTCTCGGTATGGCGATCACGAAGAATATCGTAGAGCTTATGGGCGGAACGATTGATGTTTCCAGCGAGGTGAACAAAGGAAGTCTGTTCCGTGTAGATTTGGAATTTCGTATCCCGGAAGAACAGACGGACAGACAATTCTGGAAGGAAAGCGGAATTTCCAGAATGCTGGTACTGGATGGCGATGTGCAGTGCGCAGCGAATATAAAGCAGCTTATGCAGGATATGGATGTGGCGGTAGATACGGCGCAGGATGCCGGGGAGGCAATGCGTCTTGTACGGGAAGCCGATATGGACGGGGGAGGCTATGGACTCGTCCTGGTAGACTGTGATGTACCGGAACTGGATGCGGCACAGACGGCGGAGCAGATCAGAGAACGTGTGCCGGAGGTACTGATTCTGTTCGTGACGGAATATGAGGAAGAAGTACAGGTACCGCCGCTGAAGAAGACAGCGATCATGACGAAGCCGTTTTTTGTGTCAGCGCTGAAAGAAAAGGTGATAGGGCTGCAGAGCGGAGGAACGGCAGAGCAGGAAGGCATGAAAGACAGAGGCGAAAGCCTGGAAGGGCTGTATTTCCTGGCAGCGGAGGACAATGAGATCAATGCGGAGATTCTGCGGGAAATTCTGGCGATTGAAAATGCGGCCTGTGAGATTGTGGAAAACGGACAGCTGGCGGTGGAACGCTTTGCGGCTTCCACCGAGGGCGAATTCGATGCGATATTGATGGATGTACAGATGCCGGTGATGAACGGTTATGAGGCGACGAAAGCGATTCGGGCGATGAGCCGTAAGGATGCAGGAGAGATACCGATCATAGCCATGACGGCCAACGCGTTTGCGGAGGATGAAAAGGAAGCATTGCGGGCGGGGATGAGTGTCCATCTGGCGAAGCCGGTCAATGTGGAACTGTTAAAAGCGATCATACGGCAGTATGTCATAAAGAAGTAACAGAGAAGTTGTCCTCACCGTAGTATAAAGAGGGGAATCGAAAATGAACAGGAAAAGAAATATCGCAAAAACGGCCGCTGCCTGTCTGCTTTGTACCGCGGTGCTTGTGACTGCGGCCTGTGGGGCAGAGGCCGTGAACAGGAATCTGATCACCGAGGAAGCGGGAGAGCAAAGAATCGTAAATCTGTTCAGTCCAATGGAAAAGACGGAGGCAAATGCTGTCAACATAGCAAGGAGCGCGGCAGACAAAACGGTTATCATGGCGGAAGAAAAACTGGGCGTGAGGGTCGATTACGTGACCTACACGGCAGAGGACTATCAGGATAAGACCTATGACGATGTGTCTCTCGACCGGGCGCGCAACAATATGGATGATATCTATCTGCTCAATCCGGATGTCATCAAGGTGCTGGGGGAAGAGGATCTGCTGATGGACCTGTCAGGGCTTGACTGTGCGGAGAATCTGCGGGAAGTGGTGAAAACGGCCAATGTAGTCAATGGCAGACTGGTGGCCGTGCCCCAGGAAGTAGTGGCTTACGGGTTGTTTATCAATAAGGATATGTTTGATCGGTATGAGCTGGAACTGCCGGAGACGCCGGAAGAGTTTTTGGAATGCTGCCGGGTATTTAAGGAGAACGGAATAGAGACGCCGGTGGGCGCCAACAGATGGTGGCTGGAAACCTTTGTGTTTGCTCAGGCTTATGCGGATCTGTATAACGGCGGCAATACGGAGGAGGAGATTGAGGCCTTAAACAGCGGTGAGAGCAGGTACAGTGATTATATGCGCCCCGGTTTTGAGTTTCTGCAGGAGATGATAGACAAGGGATATATCGATGCAGAGAAGGCCTGCGTGAGTGAGGCGATCGAGGGAGAAGGGCCGGACTTTCTAAGCCAAAAGACGCCCATCGTGATGGCATACTGGGGTGCGGCGAATGCGGAAACCGCATATGGCAAACCGGACTTTAACATGCTGGTCATCGGCTTTCCAAGTAACCGGGGGCGGATGCCGGTCATGGCCATGACCGGTTTTGGTATCGGAGCAGAGGCGGAGCACGCGGAAGATGCTTTGAAGACGCTGGATATCATGCTGTCCGACGAAGCACTGCAGGTTTATGCGGAGACGAATAAGGTAATCTCACCATCCCAAAATGTGGCGGTAGAATGTATACCGGCCTTAAAACCGCTAAACGACAGGATTCAGTCCGATGTCTATGTTCTTGGTGCCAATGCGAACATGAAGCTGGAACAGTGGGGGAATACCTGCCTGATTGTGAGAAAGCTGCTGGGAGGCGCTACGGTGGGTGAATGTATGGCGGAATTTGACAGACTGCAGGATGAAACGTTGGGCAAATAATAAATAAGAAAATAAGCTAAGAAAATAATCATTTTTTTCTTGCCAGACCGGTCGAAACATGATATTATATCTTATGTTGAGATTGCTTGTTGGGCAATTCAAAAATGATGGCTCCATGGTCAAGCGGTTAAGACATCGCCCTTTCACGGCGGTAACACGGGTTCGATTCCCGTTGGAGTCACTGCACTCTCAGGGTGCACCGTGCAGTAATAGAATAAGGCGCAGTAGCCAAGCGGTAAGGCGTGGGTCTGCAACACCCTGATTCACCGGTTCAAATCCGGTCTGCGCCTCTCAGGAACCTCGAAAAGCGTTGATTTTTCGGGGTTTTTGCTTTGGGTGAATTTTTGGCTTGACACTTTTAGACCTTTGTCTCTGGTCAATTTTACCCACATTTTTTCATAATTCTTAAATTTTCAATGCTTCGTTTAAAACCGTTTAAAATCGGTTCATAAGGTGGTCACGGTAGTGCCCTTTGGTTACTCATTTAGCATATCTACCAAATTGTGTTTTCCGGTCTCATCTGTATGGAGATATGTTTTAACGACAACCTTATAATCATCGCCCATGGAATTGTGGGTAACTCTGTTTGCAGGACGTGGGAAAGCTGCACTTTAGCTTTTCCATGTGCTGTGAATAGAGTTATCCATGATTCCATAGCCTGTTATGCACATTTCCACAAATCCAAACTTAGGAGAAATCCAAACTTTCTTTTGTAACTCCTTTATTCAAGGCATTTTCTGATAGAAAAGTTTGGGTTTTGTTTTGCCCTTCTCTTGTCAAAAATGAAAATAAATTGATTGAAACAGAGCTAAATAGCAATATTTTACTCATTTTGTCATAATTAGAGTATTGCGCTTTGTGAAATGAAATCCAAACTTTTTCCGGCAAGAATCCCCTGTTATCAAGCCGTTTTCAGAAAAGTTTGGATTTTATATAAGTTTGGATTTTGGGGCGGATAAACAATATCCGCAGCCGGGCAGAGGAAATCATAAAAAGTGAGATGATTTATTTATAGAAATGTGGTAGAATCATTTT
>VSOD01000243.1 GCA_009774655.1 Lachnospiraceae bacterium | reverse complement strand
AAACTGTCGGAAGCCTGCCCTTTTTCTTTCTCCGAACAGCTCATCGTCCCTACATCCTGCTTTGCGATCCATTCTCCAGTTTCCTTATCGCGTATCTCCACTGTACAGTACAGGTTCCCATCTATGCACTGGTGGCTGCGTTTCCATCCAAATATCCCAAATGTCTCATCAAGGATCTTCTGGTCCACCCTTGCATCCTTATAGAGTAAAAGACTTAAGCCTTTCTCATTGATCATGGCGATCCTGCATTCAATCTCATCTGCCTTAAGCAGCCTGATCCGGTTCTGTTCCATGTTCCCCCTCCTTGTATAGTCTCACAGATTTTGTCGAAAGAAACGTTTCGGGCCGCCCGGTCACATATGGGATCGTGTGAACCGGCATCAGCCATAACAGGCGGCGAAGCTGTTTCCAGATATCCGGTACAACAGGAACATGACTCAGTATGACACGGCAGCGCCGAAATGACAAGGCCGCCCGGATAAATGATGCAACAATGATGCAAGTAGGGTGAGGGCGTTTTTTTAAAATATTTTGTTGAAGTGTAACCTTTTTCTTTTGCAGGCAGTCTAATCTATGTAAAACAAAACCGGTAAGATAATGAATTACCGTCCACGGCCGCTTTTGGGACGGCGATCATGCAGGCGCGCATACCGGCAGATCATACGAAAGGAAAGAACAAAAGTGAAAGAGGATACGATCAGGCTTGTAAAAAAAGCCATCAAGGGCAGCAAAGCCGCTTACGGTGAGTTGATCGCGCAGTATCAGGTTTACTTATATAAGACAGCCTTTTTATATGTAAAGAACGAGGCGGACTCGCTGGATGCGGTGCAGGAATGTGTGACGAGAGGACTGTTGGGAATTGAAAAGTTAAAGGAACCGAAATATTTTAAGACATGGATCACGCGGATTCTGTTAAACTGCATCTGGCAGGATCAGAAGAGGACGCAGACAGTATCTTTGGATGAATACCGGGAAAAAGGCGTGGAGAATTATCTGATCGAGGAGAAGGTGGATCTCTACGATGCTATTGACTCCCTGAAGGAGCAGTATAAGACCGTGGTCATACTTTTCTATTTCCAGGAATTGAAAATCAAGGAGATCGCGCAGATCATGGACATTCCGGAAGGCAGTGTGAAGGTATATCTGTACCGGGCCAAGAAGCAGATGCGCAGGTGGCTGGAAGCTGATAAAGCAGAATATAAGGAGGAAAGACGCTATGCAAAATGAGAGATTTGACGCAATCCCGATTCCGAGAGAGCTGGGCAGTGTTGTAAAGGCCGGTATACAGGAAGGGATCAGGGAACAGAAACGGCTCAACAAAAACAAACGTATGCTGCGTTATGGTACGACCGCGGCGGCAACGCTGGCAGTGGTCTGTGCGGGCGTCCTGCTGGTATCAGAACCTTCCCTGGCAGCCAGACTGCCTTTCATCGGCCGGGTTTTCACGATGGTGCAGGATAAGCTCAGCTATAAAGGAGATTTCAGCGATAATGCGGAAGTCTTTGTGGAGGAAGATATATCGGGAGCCGGCGAAGGGGCACAGAATGGAGAAATGACAGATGTGTCAGGCGAGAGCGCTGACGGACTTTCCGGGAAAACGGCGGACGGTACCTATGTACAGACTTCCAATGGGCTGACGGTCACGGTTTCCGAAGCGAACTGTACCAGTCAGGCATTGTATCTGGGGCTGTGCATTGAAAATGAAGAGGATTTTCCGGCGGATTTTATCAAGACAAAGAATATGGAGGGATATATCCTGGATTATGACATTCTGAATCTGAAAACAGAAAGCTATTATGATCTGCCGGGTATGGGAAAAGAAGAGAGGAGCGATGCTGCCGCCAACGGATTTTCAACGCCCACTTATATAGAAGGAAATTTTGCGGACAGCAGGACTTTTACAGGTATCATCATGGTTTCTCTGGGAGAGGATCTGCTGTGCAGCGATCCGTCGAAAAAGCAGGCATTGCCGGAGCAGTTTACCTACTACCTGGAAATATCCGATATTTACGGCGAACTGTTGGAGTATGAGGAAAGACAGTACCGCGATCCGGAAACGGATGAGATGGTGACCCTGCCGGAGCCGTTGTGGAAACACTATGAAGGCACCTGGAATTTTGAGATCGAAGTGAACAAGAACCTGAAGGACATGCAGACAGTCGAAGTCAACAAGACCAATGAGGACGGCATCGGAATTGCTTCTGTGGAGAAGACGGCTTTCGAGATCAGTGCACAGATTATCCTGCCGGAAGGCGTAGAGCGTTATGACTATATCGTTACGATCCTGGATGCGGACGGCAAACGGTTAGACAATCAGGGATCGAATGGGGAGGTCTTTTCCACTTATGGCAGGAATACGGATACGGTGTATGTATATGTATGCGATTATATGCAGTTTATGGATGAACTGAAAGGGGACGATAAGAAGATCGCGGAAGGCGCGCTGTTTGGCACAGAGGTGCATTTCTGAGAAAGACAGGTTTATAAAGCGGCAGTCCTGCATCTGTGCTTTCAGCTGTTTTATTCATAGAATAACTTATATTTATGCTTTTCAACCCGCATTGTTTGTGTTATAATGCGGGTTGAGTTGTTTGGGAAAGCTATCGTTAACGACATTAGAAACAGAAATTTGTTATGCCGTTTGCTGTGAAAGTCTTCGACTTTCACAGCGTGGATGGCCATGCGGCCCGCTAAAGCAGCAGGTTGAGCATGATGAGGGTTTATGATAGGATAAGTGTAATGTTTATGCCGCATGGAGGCGTAACGGGAAGGATGAACGACAGATGACAGGGATTTCCGTATGGTTTGCTGATTTTTGCGACTTGTTTTATAAATGTTTTATCAAGGATGACCGCTACAGGCTGTTAGTCAGTGGTGTCGGCGTCACGATCAAGGTCTCGCTGCTGGCGGTGCTGATCGGTATTCTGATCGGTATGCTGGTGGCGATGAGCAATCTTTCCAGGAATAAACTGTTCAAGGCGATCGGCGGCATCTATACGGATGTGATACGCGGCACGCCTTCCGTCACCCAGTTGATGGTGATCTATTTTGTTTTCTTTGCGTCAGTCAATCTGAATAAGTGGATCATTGCGGCGATTGCCTTCGGCGTCAATTCAGGCGCCTATGTGTCGGAGATCATAAGAGGCGGTATCCTTTCCGTGGATCACGGGCAGACGGAGGCCGGAAGATCGCTGGGACTCAACGCGTTCCAGACGATGACCAGGATCGTGATCCCGCAGGCGGTAAAGAATATTTTCCCGGCGCTTTGCAATGAGTTTATCGTGCTGATCAAGGAGACGGCCATCGTCGGTTATGTGGGCCTGATGGATATCCAGAAGGCAGGCGACTTTATCAAGAGTGCAACTTATGAACCGGGTATGCCGCTGTTCGGAACGGCAGTGATCTACTACGTGCTGATCAAGATCCTGACGCTGACGCTGCGCCAGGTGGAGAATCATCTGCGGAAATCGGATGCCAGGTAGGCCGCCCGTGCCGGTATTATGCCGGATAAAAAGAGCAGGCGCAGGCATGCAGAAGTTGAGCGGTGCTCAGTCTCAGTGAATGATACATGTTTGCTGGCAGCATGGTGGAACAGCGGATAGCGGAAGCGGTCAAACTGGCAGTGAATGATACATGTTTGCTGACAGCAGGAGCACAAGAAGGAGCGTATCTTATGATCGAGGTGAAGAACTTACATAAAAAATTCGGCGGGCTGACGGTTTTAAACGGGATAGACGAACATATTTCGCAGGGAGAGGTGGTAGTCATCATCGGTCCGTCGGGATCGGGCAAGAGTACTTTTCTGCGCTGCCTGAATCTGCTGGAGGATGTAACGGAGGGTGAGATCTATGTGGATAACGAGCTGATCAATACACCGAAGGTCAACATCAACGTGGTCAGACAGAAGATGGGGATGGTATTCCAGCAGTTTAATCTTTTTCCCCATCTGACGATCATGGACAATATCACACTCGCCCCCGTGCTGTTGAAAAAGATGACCAAAGCGGAGGCGGTCAAAAGGGGACAGGAACTTTTAGAGCGTGTCAATCTGGCGGAAAAAGCAGACGCCTATCCGGCCCAGCTTTCGGGCGGGCAGAAACAGCGTGTGGCGATCGCCAGGGCGCTGGCCATGAATCCGGAGATCATGCTCTTTGACGAGCCGACATCGGCCCTGGATCCGGAGATGGTGGGAGAGGTGCTGGATGTTATGAAGGATCTGGCCAGATCCGGCATGACCATGGTGATCGTCACACATGAGATGGGATTTGCAAGAGAGGTGGCGTCCAGAGTGCTTTTTATCGACCAGGGCGTCGTTATGGAGAGCGGCACACCGCAGGAAGTATTCAGCAATCCGTCCAATGACAGGACGAAGCTTTTCTTAAGTAAGGTTTTGTAAAGATAGTCTGCAGGCAAAATACCGCAGCAAAGGCCGCCTCATCGAGATGACTGCATTGAGAGAGAGCGGCGGACGGCAGTGGAGTTGCCGGCGGTTATTGGAAAGGCGTGACATGTGATATCGGACCGGCTGTCTGTTCTATCCTGTATGAAATGCAGCCTGTGCTGTGGAAGTATCTGTTCCGGAGCTGTGCAGGCCCAAAGGTGAGGTGCCATGGATAGACAGAAGGCAGGGTTTTGATATAGAGGACTGTGAAAGCAGCAGCAAAGCAGTCCGGAGCAATAACAATATTTTTGACAGGAGGAGAGTATTATGAAGAAAGCGACAAAGGCAGCAGCATTGATACTGGCCATGGCTATGGCGGTATCCACATTGACAGCATGCGGAGGTGAAAAAGACGCAGCACCGGATGCGGCGAATACGGAAGCAGCAGGCGCCGAGGCGGATGCATCTGAAGAAAACGCGGCAGAGGACACAGACGCAGCGACAGATACAGATGCGGCAGCGGAGGATGCGGCGGCAGATGCAGCAGAGGGAGAGGCAGCGGCCGGTGAAGAAGAGGCTGGAGCAGAGGCAGCCGGAGCAGTTACGACAAAGACAGAAGGCGTCCTCACATTCGGCACCAATGCAGAGTTTCCGCCCTTTGAATTCGTGGCGGGAACAGGTGTGATCGATCAGTATGACGGTATTGATATGGCGATCGCGAAACAGATCGCAGAGGATAACGGGATGACGGCGGCGATTGAGAACATGGAGTTTGATTCTCTGCTGGTGGCACTGCAGAATGGTCAGATCGATGCGGCGATCGCGGCGATGACCGTGACAGAAGATCGTAAGGAGGCGGTTGATTTCTCCGTGCCTTATTACACAGCAACACAGGTTATGATCGTGAAGGAAGATTCCGATATCGCGGCAGCGGCAGACATGGCTGATAAGAAGATCTGTGTTGTGCAGGGTTATACCGGTGAGATTTGTGTCAACGATATGGGGTATTCCTATGAAGCATTCAAGAAGGGTACCGAGGCAGTGTTGGAGCTGGTTAACGGTAAGTGCGATGTAGTAGTGATCGACTCTGCGACTGCGCAGAAATATGTGGACGACAACGAAGGGCTGAAGATCGTGGAAGACGCTTCCGCATTCGAGTCCGAGGAATATGCCGTTGCCGTACAGAAAGGCAACACAGCATTGCTTGATATGATCAACAAAGCCATCGAAGCGAAGCTGGCAGACGGCACGATCTCCGATCTTGGCGTACAGTATACGGAGGCAGTTACGGCAGAATAAGCCGCATGCGTGGTTTATACAGCTATATATGACAGCTGTTTTACAAAAAAGTGAATAAAAGAAATAACAAGTATAAGAGAAATAAAACCGATGCCCGGCAGAGCGATATAAGGTTCCGCCGCATCGGTTTTATCTTTTGCGGCAGGCAGCAGATTGCTCTGCGGCCTGTCTGGTCTGGCATAAAAGCAGAAGGAGGATATGGGTCTTAGATATCTGCCGGATCGTATCCGTGTGCTTTTATCCAGGTTTTTAATTTGTCAATTTCGGCGGCCTGTGTCTTGATCTCTGCATTCTGGGATTGTATTTCGGCGGCCTGCCGGTCCATCATCTGCTGAATGCCCAACTGTGTGCGGTAATGATCCTCACGGGCCTGGCATTCCATGCGGACGCGTTCGTCCTGGCAGAGACGGAAGATGGTATCCGCTGCTTCCTTGATGTATTCATTATTTTGTGCCAGCATAGTAAGTTCCTCCCAGGTGGTGGCTTTAAAGAGGTTTGCCCAGGCATCGATCTGACAGGACTTGTCCTCTTTCGTTGCGAGTTCTATCTGTGTTAAGTTTAACACGGAAATACGTAGTTTGTCACTATATAATGAATGATTTTTAACATTTAAAAATTGATAGGTGGCATAGAACTCCGGCTGTTCTGGAAAAAGTGTGAAGTTCAGAATACCGATCTGCAGCACTGGCCGGATGGCCTGATAGGATTCGCCCGACTGCAGGCTGTCAAAGTCCCTGCAAAGGTAACTCAGGGAACGCTCTACCCAGTTATGTTGATTGATGACCTGCATTTCAATAAAATTCCGATATCGGAATTTTACCGATTATTCCGATTTTCGATTTATTCCGATTGTAGCATGAGTCTGTATCTTCC
>VSOD01000242.1 GCA_009774655.1 Lachnospiraceae bacterium | reverse complement strand
GCCGTATTCTGGGCCGGAATCTGACGAAAGGATCCGTGGTGGTATTTGAATCCACGGTCTATCCGGGTGTGACAGAGGAGATCTGTGTGCCGATCCTGGAGCAGGAGTCTGGGCTTAAATGCGGGGTAGATTTTAAGATTGGTTACTCGCCGGAGCGGATCAACCCCGGCGACAAGGTGCACCGGCTGGAGACGATCACGAAGATCGTGTCCGGTATGGATGAGGAGACGCTGGAGACGGTGGCGAAGGTCTATGAGCTGGTGGTGGATGCGGGTGTGTACCGCGCCGAGTCCATCAAGGTGGCGGAGGCGGCCAAGGTGATCGAGAACAGCCAGAGAGATATCAATATTGCGTTCATGAATGAGCTGTCTATGATCTTTCATAAAATGGGCATCGACACGAAGGCGGTGCTGGAAGCGGCCGGAACGAAGTGGAATTTCCTGAAATTCATGCCCGGGCTTGTGGGCGGGCACTGTATCGGCGTGGATCCCTATTATCTGACATATAAGGCGGAAGAGATGGGGTATCATTCCCGGATCATCCTGGCCGGACGAAGGATCAATGACGATATGGGCAAGTATGTGGCGGAGAGTCTGGTCAAGAGCCTGATCAGGGTGAGCATTCCGGTCAAACATGCGAAGGTGGCGATCCTGGGTTTTACGTTCAAGGAGAACTGCCCGGACACGAGAAATACGAAGGTGATCGATATCTATAAAGAACTGGGTGAGTACGGGATCGAGCCGGTGGTGGTGGATCCGGCGGCAGATGCCGATGAGGCGAAACGGCTGTACGGCATTACGTTCCAGACGATGGCGGATGTCCATGACATGGATGCGGTGATCATTGCGGTGGCCCATGACCGGTTCCTGAAGCTTCATAAAAAGGAGATTGACGGTTTTTATCAGGCCGCGCACAAGCGGAAAGTACTGCTTGATATCAAGGGACTTTTGGACAGGAATGAATATCAGACAGAGGATTATCTGTATTGGAGATTGTAGGATTGAAAAAGAAACCGATCAGTTCGTGGTGTATTCTGGCGGGTCTGCTGGCATTTTTTCTGGGAATGCTTGCGGCTTACGGCGTGGGCGTCTATAACGATTCCGAGCAGTACATCGCGATGCATATACACAGAGAACCCCTGTACCCGCTGTTTCTGGCATTTTTTCGCATGTGGTGCGGGGAAGGGTATCTGACGGTGGCGGCTGCGGCGCAGAATCTGCTGACGGCGGTCAGCATCTGGGTGCTGGCGGAATATATCGCGGCTCATTTTAAACTGAGGCTGTGGGAAGAGCTGGTAGTCGTGCTGCTCCAGATCGTGCCGCATCTGATGACCCGCTATGTGTCGGCGCTGCATATTTTTCTGGAAAATTCGGTGATGAGCGAAGCGCTGTGTATCCCGTTATTCCAGTTCTTCCTGTATTTTCTGCTGCGGATGCTGTTTGAGGGCAGGATAAGGGACCGGGTACTCAGTTTGGTATTTGCCTTTCTGCTGTCCATGACCAGAGGGCAGATGATGACTACGATCCTGATGTGGCTGGTGCTGCTGCTTTTGCAGGCGTTTCCGGGGATGGCGGCGTACAGGAGGGCCGGGGCAACAGGCGATGGCGGAGTCGGTCTGCCGCAGAATGGATGGCGGAGGCTGGCGGGCAGCGTGCTCCTTCCGGTGTTCGCGGCAGCGGCTGTTTTTGGTCTGCGCAGTCTGACGGTCCATGTGTATAATTATGCCGTTACGGGATATTTTATGGGCAATACCTACGGGCAGGTCAACACGCTGACCAATGTGATCTACGCCTGTGACAGAGAAGACGGAGAGGTCTTCGAGGCGGATAGTCTGGAGCGGGCATTTTTTGAGCGTTTTTATGAGGAAGCGGATGCGCTGGAGGCCAATTACAAGTACGGCGGGGATACTTTTACCGAGCGGGCACAGCATCTGGAGGCTTCTCACGACGCGTTGAAATTCCAGGTACTGGAGGCGGATCTATCGGCCTATTATTTCGGTCTGGGACAGATTGATTATTACCAGCAGAGCAGTATGTCCGACGAGATGGCCGGTATTATGTTAAAAAAGCTGCTTCCGGTATGTTTCGGGCAGTGGCTTTACGATTATGTGCTGTTGTGCACTTATGGGTTTATCCGCAGCGTGGCGGTGGTGCATCCGCTGATCAACTGGGTGGCGCTGCTGTTCTATGCGGGAGCGGTGGGGCTGTCCATATGGCAGATTCGGCGCTTTAAGAGGAGCGATGCTGTCTGGGCAATGGGCGTGGCGCTGCTCTTTATTGCGGCCAATGTCTGCGCGGCGTCCATGACGATCATGTGTCTTTCTCGCTATATGGTGTATGGATTTTCTTTTTTCTATACGGCGGGATTTTTGCTGGTCAGAGAGTGGGCACTGAGGACGCCGGGGATCCTGCGGATATGGCGGCAAAAGGGTTGAAGGGAGGCAATGGAGGGAAAAATGGGATACCGTGATATTAAATTTGAGGAAAACAGTGTATTTCTGGTAGGAGGCGGCGCCGGTTTTATCGGCTCCAATCTCTGCGAGGCGTTGCTTGATATGGGATATACGGTGCGCTGTCTGGACAATCTGTCTACAGGCAAATATGAGAATATCGAGCCGTTTCTGACGCAGGAGAGATTTACTTTTATCAAAGGGGATATCAGAGATCTGGATACTTGCAGGAAGGCGATGGAGGGCGTGGACTATGTGCTCAATCAGGCAGCCTGGGGCAGTGTGCCGCGCAGTATCGAGATGCCGCTTTTGTATGAGGAGATCAATATCCGCGGGACGCTTAATATGATGGAGGCGGCGCGGGTGTGCGGCGTGAAGAAGTTCGTCTATGCTTCCAGCTCTTCGGTGTACGGTGATTCCACGGAACTGCCGAAGAAGGAAGGCCGGGAAGGAAATGTGATCTCTCCTTATGCGCTGACGAAGAAGGTGGACGAGGAGTACGGGCGGCTTTATAAGGAACTGTACGGACTGGATACGTATGGACTGCGGTATTTTAATGTGTTCGGGCGCAGGCAGGATCCGGACGGCATGTATGCGGCCGTGATCCCGAAGTTTCTAAAGCAGCTTCTGCACGGAGAGGTGCCCACGATCAACGGGGACGGTATGCAGTCCAGGGATTTCACCTATATCGACAATGTGATCGAGGCGAATCTGCGGGCCTGCAAAGCGTCCGGCGAGGCGGCAGGACAGGCGTTCAATATCGGTGCGGGCGGCCGGCTGTTCCTGAACGATATCTATAAGTATCTGTGTAAGGCACTGGGCAAAGATGTGGAGCCGCACTACGGGCCGGCCCGCAAAGGAGACGTGCGGGATTCCAATGCGGATATCAGCAGGGCGCGGGAGCTGCTGGGGTATGATCCGGAGTTTGATTTTGAGAAGGGGATCACGCTGGCGATTGACTGGTATAAGGAATATTTGGGATAGAAACCATCAAAATATTTCAATTTGAAAGAAAATGAATGATTTTTATTGCACTTTGCTTCTTCCTGTATTATGATGGAGCCAGAAAGGAAGTGATAGCATGACTACTGTGAGCCTTCGATTTGATGATGAGATGAAAAGACAGCTCGATGAGATGTGCGATGAAATGGGAATGAACCTTACTACTTTTTTCATGATCTACGCAAAGAAAGCGCTGCGGGACCGTCGGATTCCTTTTGAGGTAACGGCTCCTTTGGATCCTTTTTACTCATATTCCAATATGGAGCAGTTAAAGAAAGCGAAGGGACAGGTTACAAGCGGGCAGGTGGTCGTAAAGACAATGGAAGAACTGGAGGCCATGGAACGTGAGTAAGATCACATTTGCCGAAGATGCATGGGAGGAATATCTTTACTGGCAGACGCAGGATAAAAAGACATTGAAAAAGATCAACAGCCTTCTAAGAGATATCCAGCGGGAACCTTTTAAGGGAGAAGGGAAGCCGGAACCATTAAAGGACAGCCTGGAAGGAGAATGGAGCAGACGGATTAACAGCAAAGACAGGCTTGTCTATATAGTCAGTAATGAAAATATCATCATAATCCAGTGCAAAGGGCATTATGGTGACAAATAAGACAGGAATACAGAACGCTCACAGGGGTGTCTGTTAAATATCCTGTCTGAAAATATCCAGCTCTGCCGTAAGCAGGGCTGGATACAATATTTGTGGCACAGCAGGGTAGGCCTGTGTGATCAGATAAGGGAATCGGAAGCAGTATGGAATTAAGACTTGGAAAATATCGGATTCAGATTGAGAGAGAGTACGATATTGACGGCACAATGCCAAAAATATATAATGCTGAGGGGCATCCGTTGGAGACCTATTTTATCAAAAACAGGCACTCGAGGCATGCCCCTTTTGGGCATGAAGGGAAGTATTTTTTCTGGGACCGGTATAATTACGGGCTGGACACGCATTTTTATGGGCCGGAGGCAATGACGGGGACTCTGGGAAAGCCGGCTGTGAAATACGGGATGCTGACGGAGTCGCGCACGATCGTGCCGAAGGATTATGAGGTGTTCCACAGGAACCGGGGGCTGGAAAGGGACTTCCGCTATATTTTTACTTATGATGACAGGATATTAAACGAGATCGAGAATGCCAGATTCTATCCGGTGGCGGCCGGCATCTGGAACAGTGAGATGCGGGAAGGGCGGTATCGGGAGAAGGACAGGGATCTGTCGATCCTGTCTTCGGACAAGGTGATGTGTGAGCTGCATCGTTTCCGGCTGGAGCTGGCCCGGCTGTGCAAGCGGGAAGGGCTGGCGGATACGTTCGGCAGGTTTGACGGCGGCGGCTACGTGGAGAAGGTCGATGAGACGTTGAACCGTTATCGTTTTTCAATGATCATAGAGAATGATGTTTCGGATTACTATTTCTCGGAGCGGCTCACGAGTTGTTTCGCGGCGCAGACCGTGCCGGTATATCTGGGGGCGCGCCGGATCGGGGATTTCTTTAATACAGACGGTATGATACTGCTGGGGAGCGCGGATCTGGAGGAGGCTGAGAGCCTGATCGCGGAGTGCACACGGGAGCGGTATGAGGCGATGCTGCCGGCCGTTCTGGACAATTATGAGAGAGTAAAGGAATATGTAAATATGCAGGATTATCTGTATGAGCATTATCTGATGAAGGCGTGAAGCGAAGGGAGAGACAGGTATGAAATATAAGGTAGTGGTGTTCGGCGTGAAGGATACATCGGAGAATATCGTCAGCTTTATTCAGGAGCAGATCTGCCCGGTGGATCTGGTGATCACGATCAGCCCGGAGGTGACGAAGAAGAATCAGGTGTCGGGGTATAAGGGGCTGTCGGTGCTGACGGAGAAGTACGGGATTCCGGTTCACGAGGCGGACAGCTATTTCCTGACGGATGAGAAGACGCAGAAGTTTATTGCGGAGAATGCGTTCGACATCGGTATTTCCATGGGGTGGCAGCGGCTGATCCCGCCTTCGGTGCTGGATGCCTTCCGGTATGGAATTTATGGATTTCACGGAAACTGCGGTTACCTGCCGTTCGGCAGAGGAAGGTCGCCGCTTAACTGGTCCATCATTCTGGGGGATACAAGATTCAACCTGAATATGTTCCGTTATGATGAAAAGGCGGACAGCCCGAATGTGTTTGCGACGGAGATGTTTTCCATTACGCCCCACGATGACATCCGGACGGCACAGTATAAGAATATGATCTGTTCCAAAAACCTTATCCGGAAGCTGTTAAAGGCTTATGCGGAAGACAATATTGTGATCCGCACGGAGTCGAAGGATTATGATTCCTGGTACAACAAGCGCACGGCGGCGGACGGGAAGATTGACTTCCGCGGGCGGACAAGGGATATCTATAATCTGATCCGCGGGGTGGCGGCTCCTTTTCCGGGGGCCTATGCCATGATCGGGGAAGAGAAGGTGATCGTGTGGGAGGCGCATCCTTTTGACGAGATGATTGATTTCTCGGCCTATGCCCCGGGTGAGGTGATAGATGTGTTTGACAAAAAGCCGGTGGTGCGGACGGTGGATGGATCGTTGCTGATCGACCGGTATGAGAGCGGGAGAGAGATTGTGGTTGGGGATCTGTTGATTTGAGGCCGGACGCTCAGACTGCAGGTATGAGTGTGGAGGAAAACCATGGGAAAGACAATACGGGTGCTTCATGTGCTGGGAGGCGTGGGGCTTGGCGGGGCTGAGAGTCGTATCATGGATCTGTACAGGCAGATGGACAGGGCCGAAATTCAGTTTGACTTTCTGGTCCACAGTGAAGGCATGAATCATGTGCACAGAGGCGTTTCGGGAGAGGCGGGCGGTCATTTCGCGGAGGCCGGTGTCGATGAGTGGTGCGGAAGGAAGCCGGAGTTTTACGACGAGGAGATCAGGCGGCTGGGCGGGCATATCTATGTGCTCCCGAAATTTAAGGTGTACAATTATTTTGCGTATCGCAGGGCGGTGCGGCAGTTTTTTGAGGGGCATCACGAGTTTCGGGTGGTGCAGGGACATATGACCAGTACGGCGGGAATCTACCTGCCGATCGCGAAACGGTGCGGCGCGGCTGTGACGGTGGCGCACTCCAGAAA
>VSOD01000241.1 GCA_009774655.1 Lachnospiraceae bacterium | reverse complement strand
GAAGCAGGCAGTATCATTAGAATTGCAATGACGACAGCGGGCATTGCCGTCATGTTATGCAGCTTCTGGTTTCTCTCGGTAAAAAAGATGACGGCTGATTTTGCTGTTATATGGGAAATTCTGGGTGTGTTGCTGCTTATGATCGGAGCGGTTCCCGGTCTGTCAGGATGGACACAGAACCTTTTTGCAAGAGGAGAGCAGCTGGTGATCTGCATCGGCGCGGCGGGTGTGTTTTTCTGCTATCTGTTCAGTCTGTTGCTCTCCCGCCTGTTGATGAAGAATCACGAGCTGGCGATAGAGGTTTCCATGCTGCTGCGGGAAAAGGGTGCTGACCATCAGGAGCAGAAGCGACGGGAGAGTGTATGGCAGGAGACTGTGGAACAGCCCCGGAAGGAACTGCTGATCATACTGCCGGTAAGAAATGAAGAGAAGAATATCGGGAAAGTACTGGAGCAGCTATGTTGTCCGGAGATCCTGGAAACAGCAGACATTCTCTGTATTAATGATGCGTCGTCGGATGGTTCCGAAGAAATCATAGACGGCTATCCGTGTGTACAGATTGTGAATGTGTATGGTCTTGGGTATGGAAGCGCTTTGCAGTTGGGCTATAAATATGCGGTACGAAATAAATATCAATATGTGATCCAGATGGATGCGGATGGTCAGCATGATGTCTGTAATATTCCGATGATTTATCGTAAATTGAAAGCGTCAGAGCCGGACGGAGAATGTCCGGATATTGTTCTGGCATCCAGATTTATGGAGGGCAGTTCCCGGTTTCCGGTTTCGGCAGTTAAGAGATTTGCGTTCTGGCTGTTTCGAACTATGATTCATATGGTGACGGGAAGAAAGATCGCGGATCCCACGACCGGCCTGCAGGGGCTTGGCAGTAGAGCATTCTCATATTACGCACAATATAACAATTTTGATCATCAATATCCGGATGCCGATATGGTTATGCAGATGCTGCTTTTAAACTATCGTCTGACAGAAGTGCCGGCAGTGATGCATGCAAGGACAGAGGGGAAGAGTATGCATTCAGGGTTGGAACCGGTGAGTTATATGCTGCGTATGTGCCTGAGTGTGCCGGCGGTTGTATTTAGGATCAAAGTGCTGCGGCGTCGCTGAGACAGCAGTATGATGTGCATTTGTCTTAAGAAAGGGGAAAACAGACAGCATGGTTTCGTATTATTGGGTAGTAGAATACAGTAAGGTGTTTTGTGCTTATCTGTTTCTGATGTTTCTTTGGCCGTCGGTGGTATTTCATGAGCATTTACGGTTAAAGTCCAAAACCTACCGTTTTGGATTCTGTGTTACCGTGCCGATCGTGATCATGAATACAGTGGTTTTGGGTCTTGGTCTTTTACATGGATTGCGTCAGTGGCCGGTGGAAATACTTTTTTATGGTGTGTTTGTGCTGGCTTTTTTGAAAAATTTTGTGACTTATCTTGACAGAAAATATAGAAAGATGATGGAAGCAGAGTTTCCGAATGTCCGCAGTTTAATGGGAAAATACAGAAAACTGGTAATCTTCCTTCTTTTTTTTGTAGTGTGTTATAAATATGTGAAGCGGGCGGTACGATTCCTGAGTGTTGACTTTTTGAAAAAGATAAAGACCTGTAACTGGACGAAGACCAGACTGAGGCTGAAAGCGGGAATCTGGAATTTTGTACGAAGGATCAGTTCGCTGTTCTGGAGATATGGGATTCTTGCGATCGTGCTCATTTACGGGATGGCATATTTCTCATATGGTGCGTTTCAGGTGAATTCTTATGGATATGGGGATCTGTATACCCATCATAAATGGATATACGGCCTGATCGAAGGTAATATTTTTGCAGACGGCATATATCCGCAGGCGATGCATTGCTTTATTTATTGTATGCACATGTTGTTTGGAATCAGGATATACAGTATTCTGCTGTTTTTGCAGGGAATTCATGTGGCCGTCTTTCTGGTATCTGTCTATCTGCTTCTCAGGAAGGTGTTCAGCTGGAGATATACGGCGGTATTTGTGCTGATGATGTTTTTGACACTGGATCTGTATAATGCAGATCTGATCCACAGCATGTTCCGCCTGCAGATTACGATGCCGATGGAATTTGGACTGCATACGGTATGCCTGAGTGCGTTGTTTTTGCTGAATTATCTGGAGAGAAAGCAGAGCAGTGAAAGTAAATATTTTTGGGATGAGAATTTGTTTCTGTTTATGATGGCGCTGGCGACTGTCACCATGACGCATTTCCATGTGCTGCTGATGACGATGATTGTCTGTGCGTCGTTTGCCGTTTTTTCCTGGAAGAAGATATGCAGCAGGAAGTATTTGCTTCCATTGATATCGGCAGTGTTTTGTGGGGCAGTGATCGCGGTAACGCCTATGGCCGGAGCAGTGGCACAGGGGACTCCGTTCAGTGCATCCATTGAATGGGCACTTGATGTCATGCGTGGAGAGGAAAGCAAAGATGAACAGGAGTCATCTGCTGCTGAGAAAGAAGAAAACACGGATATAGAGAAGGAAGAGGATACAGAGAAGATTCCTGAAGAGGGTGACACCAGCATTACACAGAGTAGAGAAGCGGGAATGCAAGACATGAAACGCAGCGGGATCAATATCGCAGACAGCGTTCTTGGTGGGATGACCGAGATCTATGATAAAGGATATGCCCTGTTATATGGCTGGAACAGGGGCGGCTGGGCATTGGCTTTGACTGTTGCCATGGTTGTATTTTGCCTGTTGACAAAGAAGAAATTGAAACGTTTTCGTGAAATATGCCGATACTATCCGCCGGTGATTCTGATATCTGTGCTCTATGTATTCCTATACGCTGCACCGATTATCGGATTGCCGAATTTAATACCGGAGGGAAGGTTTTTTGCACCGGGACATATGATGCTGCTTGGCGTTATGCTGATGCCTGCTGATATGGTATTTTCCGGATTGGCGGGAATCGGCACAGATCTTGTAATGAGGCTGGCATCTTTTGCGGCAGTGGCAGGAATCTACGGAGCAGCAGTTGCTACAGGAAATTTCAGAGGGATGTTGTTCTACGAGCTGTCAAGGTATAACGCGGCGGTGGAGGTTACGGAATCCATTATTGATACATTTCCGCAGTACAGTTATACGATCGTGTCGCCGACAGATGAGCTTTATCCGGTGATTCAGTATGGGTGGCATGAAGAACTGCTCAGTTTTGTAGAGCGCTGCGGGGGAGAAGAGAGTTATTCAATTCCGTCGGAGCATGTGTTTATTTTTGTTGAGAAGAAGCCGCTTCTGTACAGGCAGGTACAGTTTTTTGAGGGAATGCCCTGGATGGGGGAGGAGAAGTATCTGAAACCTTTCTGGAGTGTGTATTCTGACGGGTATCCTGACAGCGCGGCAAGTCAGGCGCCAAAGATGATTGCGGCAGATATTTTGGAGCTCTTAGATGAAACGGAAGATGTGAAAATGGAACTGCCGGAGTATGGCAGTGCATGGGAGATGTACTTAAAGCTGGAGAACAGGACTGTGCTGGAGGCGATGGCTTATGACTGGTGCCAGCGGTTTGCGAAGGAGCATCCTTCGGTGATGAATGTTTTTTATGAGGACGATGCGTTTGTCTGCTATTATTTCCGGCAGGAGACAGGGGACCCTGCATATGTGTTAAATTTGGATCCAAAAGAAACGTATTGAGTTTAGGATAGATTTGTATGAGGAGAAGAAGGCAGAGGATATTCTATTTCGCAGTACTGCTCCTGTTAATGGCAGTAATGCTTGTTGACAGTGTGATTTTGCAATATGAACGGGAAAAAATCAGAATGAATGAAATTATTTTTACAGAATCAGCCCGGGAATTGCGCAATCCTGAGCGTGGATTTTACAATTTGTATGCTTTCCTGATAACGGATGAGAAAGCCGATTATATGTGGTTTCTAGAGCATTACTATAAAAAGGATATAGATACAGACCTGACATTGATCGAAATTAATTTACAGAAGTACAGAGATGGTAAGATCAGTGAAGCAGGGCTGCAAAATATAGAAGTCCTGTTTCAGGTATTAGGTGATTTTGAGAAACAGATGATCGTGCGATTCGTGTATGATCTGGAAGGTGAAAATGAGAAATATGAGCCGGATACGGTCGATGTGATTCTTGGCCATATGGAACAGTTGGAAGATGTTCTGAGAAAGTACAGTGGAAAAATTTATGTATTGCAGGGGTTGTTTATCGGTAACTGGGGAGAGATGAACGGCACGAAATACGAAAATGATGAGGATCTGGTTCGGCTGACAAAACAGCTGTACAGTGTAACGGACAGCTCAACCTACCTGGCGGTCAGGACACCTGACCAATGGCGCCGGATCATGGGAATACGGGATTTTTCTGAAATTGAATTTACGGATGATTCGCCGGCAGTACGAATGAGTCTTTTTAATGACGGCATGATGGGAAACGAGAGCGACCTGGGCACTTATAAAACAAAAGATGTTGACGGTGATAAAAAAACAAGAAGAATGGAGGAGTTGTCTTTTCAGGAACAACTTTGTAGTTTTGTGCCGAATGGCGGGGAGGTTGTTGTTAATAATTCGTATAATGACTTCGATAATGCGGTTCGGGATTTTGCAACGATGCATGTTACTTATTTGAATAATGGTTATGATCAGGAAGTACTGGATAAGTGGAAGAAAACAAAGGTTGCTGAGAAGGGCTGCTTCAATGGGGTAGACGGGTACACCTATATGGCGCGTCATCTGGGATATCGGCTGCTGATCGACAGTGTCGGGCTGCAGCATGACTATCAGAGTGATCAACTGGAAGTCAGTGTGGTGATGAAGAATGTTGGATTTGCGCCGTTATATACCAGGACGGAGACTGCGTTGGTTTTTTACGATAAGAAATCGGGAGAGAGCGTTTCCTTTCAAATGAATGGGGACCTGCGCCAGCTGACCGGCGGAAATGAATCTGAGAAACGATTGACACTTAAGGCGAAAATTGATGTAAAGGATTTGGCGTATACAGAATATGATATCTATTTTGAGGTTCTGTACCCGAAAGTCGGACAAAGGATCGCATTAGCCAATGAACAGGAGATGAATGAGCGGGGTTATCACATCGGGAATGTAGAATTGTATGATCTGCGTCAATACTTATCAAATGAATTATAGTAAACGACATAACAAATTTCTAATGTCGTTAACTATAGATAAATTGACGGTGGTAAGGAAAGGGGAATGAAATGGATGCAGGGTATTGGGTCATAGAATATGGCAAGGTGCTTTTCAGTTATCTGTTTCTGATGTTTCTCTGGCCATCGGTAGTCTTTCGTGGACATTTGCGGACTAAGTCGAAGACGTATTGGTTCAGCTTCTGTGTTACAGTGACGATTGTTTTGATCAATTCGATCGTATTGACGCTGGGGTTATTTCATGTATTGGATCAAAGAATAGTTTTCAACTTATTTTATGGAGTGTTTGCAGCTGCCTTTGCCGGAAATATATTGGTATATATTTATAAAAAGTATAAAAAAATAAAAGCCGGATTCCCTGACATACACAGCCTTTATGGTAAATATCGGGCGATGGTGATCATACTGCTTATTTTTGTTATGTGGCTCAGATATATAAAACAGACAGTGTTACGTCTAAGTTCTGACTATAGCAGGAGAATAAAGTCTTGTAATTGGAATACTATCAGAAGGAGTATCCGGCATAAGACAGGCATATTGTTTTGGAAATATGGTCTTTTGACAATCGTGCTGCTTTATGGAATGGTGTATTTTTCTTATGGAGCTTCCCAAATACATTCGTACGGACATGGGGACTTATATACACATCACAGCTGGATTTATGCATTGACAGAGGGACGTATATTTCAAGATGGTATTTATCCGGAAGCAATGCATTGTTTCATATACTGTATGAATACCCTTTTTGGTGTCCGTATATATAGTATTCTGCTGTTTTTACAGGGGATTCATGTAGCGGTTCTTTTGCTTTCAGTATATATTTTGCTGCGAAGGATATTTTATTGGAGATATTCGGCCCTGTTTGTTTTAATGTTATTTTTAACATTAGATCAGATAAGTGTGGCAATGATTTTAAATTTGTTTAGACTTCAATTCACTTTGCCACAGGAATTTGGACTTCATACGATATTTCTTTCAGCATTATATCTGGTGAATTATTTATATGAAGGAAATATTACTGGAAAAGGAGTGACAGGATTTAAACAGTTTTGGAATAAAAATTTGCTTTTACTCGTAGCATCTATGGCAGCAGCTGCTGCGATTCATTTTTTTGTGGTTATTATGGCGTGTATTGTCTGCAGTACGTTTGCGCTTTTTAATTTAAACAGACTGTTTACCGAAAAGAAAATAATCCCCTTGATCGTGTCAGCTTTATGTGCATGTATGATTTCTGCGGCGCCATATGCAGGTGCTTTGGCACAGGGAATGCCATACAATGGTTCCATTAATTGGGCGATAACTGCAATCAGCGGAGAAGATGATAAAGCTGTTCAGGAGAATGTGAAGTTGGAAGAGGACAGCAGCGAGAAACAAAGTGTTGCTTCCTGTATCAAAAAAATATATGAAAATGGATATCTTGCATTATATGGA
>VSOD01000240.1 GCA_009774655.1 Lachnospiraceae bacterium | reverse complement strand
AATCCACCCAAATTTCATTATGCTTTATTTTTTCAACCTGTTTCCTTCGCATTTTCACATTTAACTTAATGACATTGCTCCCTGATGGGTTCCCGTGTTACATCGTGGTATGGCATACCGCCGGCTCTGCCGCCGAGTACGTCTTTCCCTTTCAGCATATCCCAGCTGAAATTCTCGACAGGTTCTCTGGAGACAAGGAAATTACCAGCACGCTGGGTCAGCTGTGCAAAGTTGACGGCGTAATCGGAGGCTCCTTCTTTATAGGTATAGATTGTGCTTTCGCTGCCCATGAAACCGATGTCGGCTTCGTCGGTAAGCAGGGCGGTCATCGTCTTGTCGGCGCCGAATCCGGTGACCAGTGTCAGATCGATGCCTTCTTCTGCAAAATAGCCTTCTTCGATCGCCACATACATGGGCGCATAGAAAATGGAGTGGGCAACCTCGTTTAAGACAACGGCGGTCTTGCCGGAGGAGGCCTGGGAACCACCTTTTTTGGTGTCTGCCGCGGGGCTGCCGCATCCGATCAGCGTTCCCATAACAATGAGTATCGTGAGAAAGAGACAAAAGATTTTTTTCATAATTCTCCCTGGTGTTGTTTGCACATTTACTTATAGGCTATGCAGGGAGGCTGGATTGGTGACTGGGGCAGGCGGTTTGGAACGGGCAGATTGAGAAACAGAGAAGCCGAAGGCTGAACTGTTACTGTTTTGGGGAAACTTTTACAGGGAAATATAGACTTTTTCACCTAAAAGGACTATGATTAAACTGCGGTCTGTACCGAAGCAGGTATCTGATACGCCGAAAATAAGGGGTTGGGATTGGTGGAAAAGAAACCGAGATATTTTTATTTGATGCTGATCGTTTCCACGCTGGGGATCATCTGTCTCGTTACCTTTACATATGTCAGACAGTTAAACAGAACGATCCTGAATAATATTATCCGCACGATCAGCGAGATCGCAGAGCATGACAAGGCTACGATCCAGACTTATATCGAGATATGCTGGGAGGATCTTGCGGAGATACAGGAACGTTTTGTGAGCTATGGCTGCGAGACGGAGGCAGATATCGAGAGCAGGATGGATCTGGAGTGCGCAGCGAGCAGTTTTGCGCATATTTATCTGCTGGCGGAGGACGGTACGATCTATTCGGATCAGTGCAGCGCAGATGCTTTTGATGCAGCGGGAAACGATGCCGATACTTTTATGTCGTATTTTGCGGCAGGAGAAGAGCGGGTTGTTGCCCGGTTTGACGACCCGACAGCAGAGGACGGGTATAAGAAGCGGATCCTGTATGGCGTAAGGCTGCAGGACTATGAGGTGGACGGGAAGCGGATGCTTGCCATGATCGGTGTGAGCGATATTTCGTCCATTCAGGACAAAATGGTCATCAACAGCTATGTCAAAGACGGTGAGAGCCGGGGACACAGTGCGCTGATTGACATGAACGGGAATTATATCGTCGATATCAGTAAGAAAGGATATCGGAATAAATACAGCAATCTCTTCGAGCATCTGGGGGAGGCAGAGTCTTCCGAGATGACCAATGAAGAGGTGGCGGAGAAGCTCAAAAACCGAGAACTTTTCGGATTCTATCATTCTCACGAAGGGGAGGAACATCAGGAGCTGTTCTATTTTATCCCTTTTGAGAAGGAGATGAATCTGTACTTTATCATGTCGCTGAATGAGGCGGTCTTTACGGAACAGAGCAAGACCTTTGTCACCATGAGTATGGTGATGCTGACGGTCAGCATGTTGACTGTGGCCGGTATGCTGCTGATCGTGATGAAGTTTCAGAAAAGAACGCTGATCGCGTCGGAGCGGGCCAGATCGCAGAAGGAGTTTCTCTCCAATATGAGTCATGAGATCCGCACGCCGCTTAATGGCCTGATCGGTATGAATCATCTGATCATGGTCAACATTGATGATGAAGGGCGTAAGGGACAGATCAAGGACTGGCTGCGCAAATCCCACAGCACGGCCAATTATCTGCTGTCCCTGGTAAACGATATTCTGGACATGTCCAAGCTACAGGCCGGCAGGGTGGATCTTGTCCGCGAACCGCTGCTTGTCTCGACCATGATCGACGAGATCACTGCCATGCAGGCGGATAATATACGAAGCCGGGGCGTGGAGTTTATCGTGGAGAAGGAGATCACTGTGCCCTGTATCGAGGGGGATGTGACAAGGATCAAGCAGATTTTGATGAACATTGTCGGTAACGCAGCCAAATTCACGCCGGAAGGGAAGTGGATCCGGTTGTCAGTCTCCCAGAAACGGACAGACGAACAGCATGTGCTCACGATCTACCGCTGTGAAGACAGCGGCATCGGGATTTCGAAGGAGTATATAGATAGGATCTTTGAGTCTTTCAGCCAGGAGCGTAACCGGCACACGCAGGGCATCAAAGGCACAGGGCTGGGCATGGCGATCAGCAGGCTGCTGGCCAATGCCATGGGCGGCGATATCCTTGTGGAGAGTGAACTGAATGTGGGCAGCACATTCACGGTCACGATTCCTTCTGTTATCGTGGAGGAGATACCGGAGTATCTGAAAGAGGAACAGGCGGAATGCGTCGTCGAAAATGCCGGGACGGCATCCGGACAGGAAGAAGGCAGGCCGGTCAAGATCATGGTGGTGGAGGATGTGGAGCTCAATGCGGAAGTTCTGCTGGAAATTCTGGCCATGGAGGGATTTGAGACCGCTCATGCGGTGAATGGAGCGGAGGCGCTTAAGCTGTTTGAGGAATCGGCACCCGGTGAGTTCGATATCATCCTTATGGATATGCAGATGCCGGTGATGGACGGCTGTACGGCGGCAGTCGAGATCCGCAAACTGGCCCGCGCGGATGCACAGAGCGTCCTGATCTATGCCTGCACCGCCAATACGTTTCAGGAGGACAGAGAGCGGGCGATGCAAAGCGGCATGAATGATTTTCTGACGAAGCCGATCGATATCAGCATTCTTTTAAAAAAAATGGGCAAAGCCGTAAAATAGAGAGGAGACAGGTTACGATGGGGCCTGTTTTTTCTTTGTCTGTATTGGGGCAGAGTGCAGATGTCGGAGTTTCCTGATGGTTGATTTTGTTGAAAAAAGTAGAGCGCAGGTCGCTTGCAGGTTGATTTCATCAACCTGTATAATACAGACAGCATATGGAAAAAGTACTGGATAGGAAGCAGGAAGGAGCGCAGGGGGCATATGAAAGAGATCAATATCGCAAAGGTCATTCAGAAAAAAAGGAAGGAACGGCATCTGACGCAGGACGATATCGCTGCTTATATCGGTGTGTCGAAGGCTTCTGTTTCGAAGTGGGAGACAGCCCAGAGTTATCCGGATATCACTTTTCTGCCGCAGCTGGCCGCGCTTTTTAACATCAGCATTGATGAGCTGCTGGGGTACGAGCCGCAGCTGACGAAGACACAAATACGGACGTTGTACTGTCAGCTGTCGGAGCGTTTCGCGACAGATCCTTTTGAGGAAGTGCTGGGGCAGTGCAGGGAGATCATAAAAGAATACTATTCCTGCTTTCCGCTGCTTTTGCAGATGGGGATCCTGCTGGTCAATCACTGTATGCTGGCGACGGGCAGCGGAGAGCCGCAGAAGATACTGGAGGAAGCCAGGGCGCTTTTTGTCAGGATCAGGGCGGAGAGCGGGGAGATCGAGCTGATTAAACAGGCCGGGAATATGGAGGCGGTATGCCTGCTGTCGCTGGGAAAGCCTGACGAGGTGACGGGGATTCTCGACAGGCCGGATTCGGTGCTGGTGCCGCAGGAGACGCTGCTGTCCATGGCATATGGGATGACGGGGAAGACACAGGAGGCCAAATCCGTATGTCAGGTCGGCATCTATCAGTATCTGATCGCGCTGTTTAGTCTGATGAGTCACTACCAGGAGTTGTGTGGGGATGACAGGCATATGTTTGATGAGACGCAGCAGAGAATGGAAGCGCTGGCGGAGACCTTCCGGATACAGGAACTGCATCCGGTGCTGTTGTTTCCCTATTATCTGTGTATGGCACAGAACTATGCGGGTTTCGGAGAGATTCGGAAGGCATGTGAGTATCTGGAACGGTATGAAAGGCTGGCAGGGATGACAAAATGGCCGCTTAAGCTGCACGGTGATGCCTATTTTACGCTGCTGGACGAATGGCTGGAGGACACGATGCCTCTCGGAAATGACATGCCAAGAGATGAGAAACTCGTGCGAAAGAGCATGGTGGAGGCGGTCAGCGGGAATCCGGTATTTGCGGTGCTTGCGGAGGATGCGCAGTTTCAGGCGGTGGTTGGGCGGCTCAAGGCATGTGAGGAGCAGGCGCTGTAAAAGGGATTGTAGATTAGTAGAAAACAGGAGGATGTGGAATGGATGCAGTAGTGATGCAACATTTGTCTAAAATCTATGACGGCGGTAAGACGGCGGTGGCGGATATGAGCCTGACGCTGGAACAGGGGGAAGTATTCGGGTTTCTGGGGCCGAACGGCGCGGGCAAGACCACGACGGTCAAAGTACTTAACGGGATGCTGCAGCCTTCCGAGGGGACGTGTCAGGTGTTCGGGGAGGATCCCGGCAGGAGTCCTGAGAAGGTGCACGCTGTTTCCGGGGTTATGACGGAGCATGCGCAGATGTACAACAATCTGACCGGTATGCAGAATCTTATGTTCTACGGCGCCATGTTCGGCATCGGGGAGGAGGAGAGCAGGAAACGGGCCAGAGACCTTCTGCAGCAGCTGGAGCTGGCGGATGCGTCAGGGCAGAAGCTGTCGGCCTATTCCACGGGTATGCGGCAGCGGCTGTCCATCGCCCGGGCGCTGATGCACCAGCCGAAGATCCTTTTTCTGGATGAACCTACTTCCGGGCTGGATCCCGAGAGTGCGCACAATGTAAATCAGATGATTCTTGCGCTGGCGAAGGATAAGGGGATGACGATCTTTCTGTGTACACACCAGCTGCGCTATGCCCAGGAGATCTGCACCAGATACGGCCTGATCGACGAGGGCAGGCTGCTTATCGCGGGAACGCTGGAGGAGCTGAGAGCTGGGGTAAATTCCGGTCTGCAGGTGCGGATCCGGACAGACCGCATGCCGGATGCGCTGGCGGGCCGACAGGAGGGACGGATGGAAGGACGGCCGGGGAAGCAGGCAGATGTGCAGGTGGAGACACGGCCGGGAACGCGGGCAGGCATACAGGATATTACACTTGAGATCGGGTCGGAGGAGGAGATCCCTTACATCGTCAGCCGGATCGTGGAAAGCGGCGGCAGGGTCTATCATGTGTCTGCAAGGCAGCCTTCCCTGGAGGATATATATTTTGCGCTGACAGCGGAACAAAAAGGAACGGAGGGGATAAGATCATGAACAGAGCAATCAGTGCGATCGTGAAAAAAGACATGCGGGAGATCACCGCGAACAGGCAGCTGCTTTTGACGATTGTTGTCGTGCCGCTGGTGTTGACGTTGGTGATGCCGACTATCTACTTTTTGACAGCTCATTTTGCACCGGAGGAGGTGGAAGAGCTGCAGCAGCTTATGAGATTACTGCCGGCGGAGGCACAGGCGGTGGGAGCGGAGGCGCTTATGGCAAAGCTCCTGCTTGACAATATACTGCCCATGTTCTTTCTGATCATTCCGATCATGGCGGCTTCCGTGATGGCGGCCAGCTCTTTTGTCGGAGAGAAGGAGCAGAGTACGCTGGAGACGCTTCTGTATTGTCCGCTGACCGTGAAACAGCTGTTCTATGCGAAGGTGCTGGCTTCTTTTCTTATGAGCATGCTTGTTTCGTGGAGTTCTTTTCTGGTGATGGTCCTCGTGCTGGGGCTGGAATTCTATGTGCTGACCGGCGGTATGATGACTTTGGGGGTCAGCTGGGTTCTGGTGATGGTATGCCTGTCCCCGGCGGTGTCGCTGATCGCCATTACCCTGATCGTGCGTGGGTCGGCGAAAGCGCAGAATGTGATGGAGGCACAGCAGAAGGCAGCCTTTCTTGTACTGCCGGTGGTGTTTCTGATCGCCGGACAGTTTATCGGCGCGATGCTGATCAATGCCTGGATACTGGCAGGTCTGTCTCTGGGGCTGGGGGTATTGGCGTGGGTATTGCTGCGGATGTCGCTGAATAAGTTCTGCGGGGAGATGCTGCTGGCGGGCCGGTGACCGGGGATATTAATAAAAAGTGTAAAGCCTTTGAAGGATCATTCAAAAGGCTTTACACTTCTTATTTTTAATGTTGATTGCTGATCAGTTACCATCTTCTAACATTGACTGAAAGATATCCCTTACTTTCTTGAGATCTTCATTGTCTGGTGACTTTTGTGCTGCTCTTTCTAAAAGTTCTAAAGCAAGTCGGATAAAACCCTGGAATTGTTTATTTGTCATTCCCATATCTTTTACCATCCTTCCACCGCCTTTTAATTGATGTGATTGTTAATTGCTACATTAATTATAGCGGTTTTGTTGGGAAGTGTAAAGCTATTCAATGTGCAAGAGGGGCCTGCCTTGCAGTGGGCAAGTTTACCCGGCTGTAATTATTGCGGGCTATACTGGTCAGGCCCAGGATAAACTTATAAAGTTACAAAAGTGTAAAATTGCTTTTCTGTATGCAATTTTTAGGATAAAAAATCTGGGAT
>VSOD01000024.1 GCA_009774655.1 Lachnospiraceae bacterium | reverse complement strand
CGTGTTGCTTCTCCCCCTTGGCCGACTAGCTGGACCAGTCCTACCGTAGCATTGCGCAGGCCCGCCCTGACTAAAAGGCCACGGGGGCCGCCTCAGGGCGGTAATGACGGGAGCTATGATTCAGGCAGCAGTTTTGGTGAGCGGCATACTGATCGTGCGGAAAATGTTTGGAGAGAAACTGCATGCTTATGTAAGGTACAGTCTGTGGCATCTTGTGGCGCTGCGGCTGCTCATGCCGGTCAATTTTATAGACAGCCCGTTCAGTTTACTGCGGGCTGTGCATGTGGTGACGGAAGGTTATAGGGAGGCATCTTCTGGCGCCGAAGACCTGGACGGTCAGCCGCAGAATCGCAGCATTACAGGCAGGGACTCCCAGGAGCTGACTTCGGAAAATGAGCGGGATGTTGTGACGGAGCAACCAGGGGCAGAGGGGACTTTGTCCGCACCGGAGGGCGACGACTTCCGAATGGTTGACGGTACTGCGATGGCTGATATGGAGGATGAGGATACGACTGATCGTAACCGGATCATGCCTGCGGACTATACAGTGGCGGCAGTTTTTCGGGGGATATGGATCGTGGGCAGTATGGTGGTCGGCGGGATATTTTTTACGGTACATCTTCGTTTTCGCAGGAGGCTGTACAGGGCGCGCAAACTCTGTCAACAGAGTGGGGATAAGATTGCGGGGAACGGCAGGAAGACCGCCGGGCTGCACAGGAATCTGCCGATTTATCAGGTGAAGAAACTGGAGGCGCCCTGCCTTGTCGGTGTTTTACGGCCGGTGATTTATGTTGGTACGGATATCCGGACCGGTACAGAGCGGTTTCGCCATGTGGTGACTCATGAGCAGGTACATTATCTTCACGGTGATCATATCTGGGCGCTGCTGCGCGCCGTGCTGGTCACTGTGTACTGGTTTCATCCTTTTGTGTGGATCGCGGCGGCGGCTTCGGTCAGGGATGGGGAGATCGCCTGTGATCACGGCACCATAAAGCAGTTGGGAGAGGGAGAGCGGCTGACTTACGGAGAAATGCTGCTGGAGCTTTCCGGGAAAAACCGGGGCAAAAGGGTCTATTCCTTCGGTACCATGCTTCGCCCGGGCAGATCAGAGATGAAAGAGCGGATCATGCGTCTTGCGGGTGGCAACGGCACCAGAATGTCGGCGGGAATTCTCGCGGCCGTACTTATGCTTGGTATGGCAGGCTGCGCCTTTACCGGAGGAGCGGCGGAAAATGCGGAAGTGGCGGCAGAAGCTCCGGCAGATAGCAACAAACAGCGGCTGGAAGAAGGGGCGGATGGTAAAGCAGATCTGGACGAAAATCCGGAAAATGACGACGCGCGGCAGGACGATGTACTTTCCGATAACGAAAGGATTTCCGAGCGCGAACAGGAAGCAGTTTTTGATCCGGAAGAAGAGATCAGCGAAGCACGTCAGCTGACAGCGGCCCCGGCGCAGATATCCGTGGAGACAGAGCTTGGGGCAGACGGCCCGTGGCTTGATTATGCAGGAAATCCGGGGCTGAGCGGTGCGAATAACAGCGTTATCATTTTCCATGACTATTTTGGGCTGGTGGTCTATGATCTGACGGACAGGGAGGTTGTACGCAGTCTGGATCTGGCGGCTATCGACTGTAACTTTACGCAGGGCGATAATGCCTGCCAGGTTGCCGTATCGGCTGACGGCAGGGATGTGTGGCTGCATCCGCGAAAGAGACAGCACATGTTCCATTACGACGTGGAGAAGAACCTGCTGAGGCAGCTGCCGATCGTGAAGAATTTTGAGGTTGATCTGGAGATGGAAGATCTTTTTGACCGCTATGTGGTGACAGAGGAGCAGTATGTGGGATGGCGCTCCAATTACCTGTATGAAGAATATAAAGATGAGCGTGGCCTGCAGACTGCTTATATCTATTTGTATGCTTCCTCCAGTGAGGATGCCGTAAAACTCCGCAACCTGCAGTGTGTTTGGGATGACATGGTCTATATTTTGTGGGATGAGAGCGCTGACGGGGCCGGGCTGACGGCGGCGGAATTTCCCTATCGGCATGATGGCAACGTGCAATATGTAGAGATTCTGTATGACGAACCATGCGAGTATTCCAGGATTTCAGACACTTTCGTTGAAAGGGTGCATCCCGTCAGCGGGGAGGTGAGGACGCATGAGGGCATTGATCTTGTGGCCCCGGAGGGCGCGGATGTCATGGCGGCAGCCGACGGTACTGTCTATGAAACGGGTTTCTCGGCGGAATACGGCAACTATGTCGTCCTGTTGCATCAAAATGGAGAAATGACCTATTACTGTCACTGTAAGGATATCAACGCGTCGCTGGATGAGCAGGTAAAGCGAGGCGATAAGATCGCCACGGTGGGACGCAGCGGAAGAGCAACCGGATTCTTTCTGCATTTTGCGCTCAGCCGTAACGGAGAGTTCGTGGATCCGGCTGAGTATATGCGCCCTGCGGGTTCTGCCGGGGAGGGGTAAGAAAGAATTGCACCGGATGCGGTAAAGGGTTGCATACCAGACGGGAATTTCGGCAACGAGAAGGAAGTCCTTTCCTTCCACGGAATCTTGTAATATGGATTCGAGCATAGGAAGATTCTTTGGCCTTTCGCCCGATTCATAATATTGATCTGTTTTTTGATTATACCACTTTCACCTTTCTCTTATCCCCAAGCCCCTTTTACAGAATAAATTTACAGGTTTACAACATTCCTGTTCTCACCGGCCAGAAAGGCCTCGATATTTTTTACAACTTCATCCACCAGACGGGTTCTGGATTCCAGGCTTGCCCATGCCATATGCGGCGTGATGATCAGCTTCGTGCTGTCTTTGATCTGTGCCAGCGGATTATCTTTCGCCATCGGTTCCTGCTCCAGCACATCCAGACCGGCTCCGGCGATCTGGTCCGTGACGAGTGCATCGTAGAGGGCCTGGGTGTCCACCACCGGTCCGCGGGCCACATTTACCAGAATGGCGGTTTCCTTCATCTTCGAGAGGGCGTCCTTATTGATCAGTCCTCTTGTCCGGTCGCTGAGCGGGCAGTGCAGGGACAGGATGTCCGACTCCTGTAAAAGGGTGTCGAACTCCACCCGTTTATAATCGGTGCAGGTGCTCTTACCGGAAGCGGAATAGAAGATGACCCGGCAGCCGAAAGCCTGCGCAAGTCCTGCCACCCGGCGCCCGATCGTTCCCATGCCTATGATGCCCCATGTTTTCCCTTCCAGATCATAGAAAGTTCTGTCAAAGTTGGAAAAACGGTCCTGGGCGCTGTAGGCGCCGGATTTCACGTAGTCATCGTAGAATGCGATCTTCTCGGAAAGCGCAAGGGCCAGCAGGAGCGTGTGTTGCGCCACCGTGGAAGTGCAGTAGTTGACGACATTGGTGACCTTGATGCTGCGGCTCTTACAGTAGGCCAGATCCACATTGTCAAAGCCTGTGGCCAGCAGGCAGATCAGCTTTACGTTGGGGGCGTCTTTCAGGGTAGATTCATTGAGAGGCGCTTTATTTGCGAGGATGATATCCGCGTCTTTGACACGTTCCGAAGTGTTCGCCGCAACTGTATTTGGATAACAGGTTACCTCCCCGAACTTTTCAAAACAGGATACGTCAACGTCCGTTCCCACGCTGTTTCGTTCTAATATGACCAGTTTCATAAGTATCCTCCGTTCTCTGTGAAGCTGTAAAAATGATTTCTGTCTCATTTTATCACAGTGGAGTGGCTTTTGACAGTGTTTCTTTTTTAGAGGATATAAAGAAGGGCAGCAGGGAAGCCGAAGGCTGTACTGTTACGAATGGACACATTGATTTAAAAATACCATGGCAATCACAAATAAAGTTTGATATAATATAAGAAATTTGCAGAGAAACGGTAAAGGACCGTAATAATTTCGAAGGGGGACTACAGAGTATGCTTGCTACATTGATTCCTTTTTTTGATAAAGACATGAAGGTATGTGCCTATTCACTTTTTTCACAGAAAGAGAATCTGCTTCTGAATCCGGCACGCCAGGCGTCGGGGATAAATGACGGGGCGGCGAGAGTGGAGGGCCTTGATATTCTGCAGAGGATCGGCATCGATACGCTGTCGCCGGGGACGGACGTGTTTGTTCCGGTGGGATCTATTGCGGTATTTTCGGACATTGAGTCACAGAGCGAAGCGATGATAGGACGTCTGGTTTTGCTGTTTGATAATTCCGTGACGAATACACCGGACTATCAGGAGCGGTTCAGACAGCTGAAACAGAAAGGGTATAAGCTGGCGATTCGCAAGCTGCCGGTAGAGGAGATCGAGAACTATAAGGAAATTCTTTCTCTGATGGATTATATCATTCTGGATTATAAGAAAGTGGATGTCTACAAGGCCAGGATTTATTTCGGAAACCAGTATCCGAATATCAGGATCTGTGTCGGAAATATCGAGAAGCAGGAAGTTTTTGATGATGTCAGAGTGGATCGGGCGTTTCATCTGTTCGAGGGTGCGTTCTACCGGATTCCGGTCACGAAGGGACAGACGGAGGTGGAGCCGCTAAAGGTGAACTATCTGGAGCTGATGAACATTGTTAACGATGTGGATTTCGAACTGACGAAGGCTGCCGATGTGATTGGCAGGGATACGGCGCTTGTGGTATCTCTTCTGGAGATGGTGAACCGTATTGCTACCAAGTCTGAGGTGACGTCGATCCGTCATGCGGCGGCGCTGCTGGGCCAGCGGGAACTCAAGAAGTGGATCAATACAGTGATCACAAAGGAGCTTTGTGCGGACAGACCGAATGAGATCACGAGAGTTTCCCTCCTGCGGGCCAAGTTCCTGGAATGTCTGGCGCCTTCTTTTGGCATGGGCATGAAGGCGTCCGAGCTGTTCCTGATGGGGCTTTTCTCGGTGCTGAATATTATCCTGAGTATGCCTATGGAGGAAGCACTTAATAAGGTGAACGTTTCCAAAGATATCAGAGAAGCACTGCTGAGCTGTAAAGGCGAATTTGCGGATATCTATGGTTTTATGACAGCATATGAGAACGCGGACTGGCAGGAAGTAAGCCGGATGCAGATACTTAAGAACATTGACAGTGACGCGGTGTTTAAGGCATATATTGAGGCTGTATGCTGGTATAAGGAAATGTTCTTTTAATCGTTAACGGCATTAGAACCGGAAGTAACAATTTGCGATGCAGTTTACGACAGGACAAAGCATTTTACAGGAGGGTCCTTAAGGAATTCCTGTGAAAAGATACAGGTGCCGGCAGAATATTGTCTGTACCATAAAAAGTGATGACAGGACAGACGACCATCACTATAATAAAAATTCGGCTGATTAATATGAAGGAGGAAACTATTAAAATGAGTAGCGAAATCAGAGACATTAATCTTGCCGAATCCGGTGAGAAGAAGATTGAGTGGGTGAAGAGGAACTGCGACCTGCTGCGTACGCTGGAGAAAGAGTTCTCCGAGAGTAAGCCCTTTGCAGGGAAGAAGGTAACCCTGTCCGTGCATCTGGAGGCAAAGACAGCTTATCTGTGTCTGGTGTTGGCGGCAGGCGGCGCCGAGATGTATGTGACCGGTTCCAACCCGCTGTCTACGCAGGATGATGTGGCGGCAGCGCTTGTGAAAGCCGGATTGGAAGTGCACGCCTGGTATGGCGCTACACCGGAGGAGTATGAGACCCATATCCGTCATGTGCTGGAGGCGGAGCCGAATATTATCATCGACGACGGCGGCGATCTGGTGACGATGGTACACAAGGAGATGCCGCAGCTGATCCCCAATATCATTGGCGGATGCGAAGAGACTACCACAGGTATTATCCGTCTGGAAGCCATGAATAAGGCGGGCGAATTGAAGTTCCCCATGGTGCGCGTTAACAATGCGGCATGTAAGCATTTCTTCGATAACAGATACGGTACGGGACAGTCTGTATTCGACGGTATCAACAGGACAACGAATCTGATCGTAGCGGGCAAGATTGTGGTAGTGGCAGGTTACGGCTGGTGCGGTAAGGGTACTGCCATGAGAGCCAAGGGTCTGGGTGCGAGAGTGATCGTAACCGAGATCGACCCGATCAAAGCCATTGAGGCGGTGATGGACGGATTCGACGTGATGCCTATGAAGGAAGCGGCTAAAGTCGGAGACTTCTTTATTACTGTGACCGGCTGTGACGGTGTCATTGATCAAGAAGACTTTGCAGTGATGAAAGAAGGAGCGATCCTCTGCAATGCAGGACATTTTGACTGCGAAATTGATATGGCGTGGCTGAAAGCCAATGCGGTGGAGAAGAAAGAGCAGCGGAAAAACATCATGGGCTACAAGCTGCCGACCGGACAGTGGATCTTCGTGCTGGCAGAAGGACGCCTTGTGAATCTGGCGGCAGGTGACGGTCATCCGGCAGAGATTATGGATATGAGCTTCGCAATTCAGGCACTTTCTGCGAAATATCTTGTAGAGCACAGCAGTGAGCTTACACAGAAACTGATCGATGTGCCGGAAGAAGTGGACAGAGATGTGGCGAAGCGTAAGCTGGCGTTCCTCGGCAAAGAGATTGACGTGTTAACGCCGGAGCAGGAAAAATACTTGAATAGTTATGCGGTTTAATGTTGCATTTTTTGTTTGCTATAGTGTATAATAAGTTTTCCAGAAAGAGTTTGTGATAAGAATGATAAGAACCGAAGCGGGAGGGCGCTGTGATGAACAGTGCCGTGTAGAGTAAAGGGAAACGGACAATGGATAAGGAGGAGACACTATGGCATTGACGAATGAAGATCTGCAGGCGATTTCGAACTTACTGCAGCCGATTAAGGATGAAGTAGGGAGCGTGAAGTCTGAAGTCCAGGGCATGAAAATTGAGATGAAGGACATGAAAACCGACATCCATGGTATGAAGACCGAGGTAAAGGACATGAAAACCGACATCCAGGGCATGAATTATGATCTGAAGGCCATGAATACCGACATCCAGGGGATGAAGACTGAGTTTAAGTGCATGAAAACCGAAATCCAGGGCATGAAGACTGAGATGGAAGTCATGAAGACCGACATCCAGGGTATGAAGACTGAAATGAAAGGCATGAAAGCTGACATATGGGATTTAAGATTTGATGTGAAAAATCTTCAGCTTGATTCGAAGGAAGTGAAGAATAAAGTCACAAAGATGGAATTGACAGTTGAAAATGAGATTCGTGTCAATATCCAGAGAGTTGCGGAAGGGCACCTGGATTTGTACAGAAAACTCAATGAGTGCGTTAAACTTTCTTCGGACGTCAGGGCCAAACAGGAACTGCAGGATGTATATATCACCATGCATGACATGAAATTAAGAGCTTTGGCATAAAAACAAACACTATGATCGGCGGTTTTCGTGACCGCCGATTTTGGTATTTTGTAATAGTTATAGTTAACGACATGAGAAATTTTGTTTACCATATCATAAAGATACCGCAAGGACAAAGTAGATATCTTTAGCGGAAACAGGAGATGATTATGAAAATACAGAGTAATGTGAAATCGTACACATCGGGCGAACTGCTCAGACGCTTTTTGCCTTATTATAAGAAGTACTGGAAGATCGTGGTCATCGATCTGTTCTGTGCAGGATTGACGACGATCTGTGAGCTGGTGCTGCCGATGATCATCCGCTTTATCACGAATGCGGGGATGAATGATCTGGTGTCGCTTACGGTGACGGTGATCCTGCGGCTGGGGGCGTTGTATCTGCTTTTGCGGATCGTAGATTCAATGGCCAATTTCTATATGGCGTATACCGGGCATGTCATGGGAACGCGGATCGAGACGGATATGCGGCGGGACGCCTATGCGCACCTGCAGAAGCTGTCCAATACATACTATAATAATACCAAAGTGGGTCAGATCATGGGGCGGATCACCAACGATCTGTTTGATGTGACGGAGTTTTCCCATCACTGTCCGGAGGAATTTTTTATTGCGGGTATCAAGGCGGTCATTTCCTTCGTGATCCTGGCCCGGATCAGCCTTGGTCTGACACTGATCCTTTTTGCGGTGATACCGGTTATGGTGGTGACCTGCACGATGATCAATCTGCGTATGCGGGAGGCGTTCCGTAAGCAGCGTGTGCAGATCGGCGAGCTGAACGCCCGCATTGAGGACAGTCTTCTCGGGCAGAAGGTGGTGAAGGCTTTTACCAATGAGGAAAAGGAAAAAGAGAAGTTTGAGAAGGACAATATCAATTTCTTTCATATCAAGAAGGAAACTTATAAGTTTATGGCGGCTTTTCAGACTACGACCAGAGCCTTTGACGGTGTGATGTATCTGGTACTGCTGGTGGCGGGCGGTATCTTTATGATCAGAGGAAAGATCGTGCCCGGTGATCTGGTGGCCTATGTGATGTATGTGAGTACACTGATTGCTACAATCCGGCGGATCATCGAGTTTGCGGAGCAGTTTCAGCGCGGCATGACAGGAATCGAGCGTTTTGTACAGATCATGGACAGCGATATTGAGATCTTTGACGAGCCGGATGCGGTGCCCTGTGAACATCCGCAGGGGAATATTGCTTTTCATAATGTAGGTTTTGAGTATCCGGACGACCACAACGTGGTGTTCAGGGGCTTAAACCTGGATATCCGTGCAGGAGAAAAGATCGCCATCGTAGGCCCGTCCGGCGGCGGTAAGACCACACTTTGCAACCTGATTCCCCGTTTTTATGATATCAACGAGGGTGAAATCCTTCTGGACGGGAAGAATATTCATAAGTACACGATCAAGAGCCTGCGGCAGAATATCGGTATGGTGCAGCAGGATGTGTATCTGTTCTCGGGAACGGTATATGAAAATATTGCTTACGGCAGGGAGCAGGCCACCAGAGAGGAAGTGATCGAGGCGGCAAAACGCGCCGGGGCACATGAGTTTATCTGTGCTCTGAAAGAAGGTTACGATACTTATGTGGGAGAGCGCGGCGTGAAGCTGTCCGGCGGACAGAAACAGCGGATCAGTATTGCCAGAGTATTTCTGAAAAATCCGCCCATTCTTATTCTGGACGAGGCCACTTCGGCGCTGGACAATGAGAGCGAGTTTCAGGTGGCAAGGTCGTTGGAAGCGCTGGCAAAGGGCAGGACTACGATCACGATTGCACACAGACTGTCCAGCATCCGTAATTCCGACCGGATTCTGGTGCTGACAGAGGAAGGGATCGTGGAGGAAGGCACGCATGACAGTCTGCTGGAGCTGGGCGGTATTTACCATCACTTTTACGTGACGGCCAATGAATTGAAGTAGTGCCGGAGACAGCGCTGAGTATTACAGGCAGGCCTGTGACAGGCATGGGGATTAGTATGGAAGAAAACAACGGTGTAAAACAGTATATCCTGATCGTGGAGGACGACGGACCGCTTGCCGCCGGTCTGTGCCGTGCGCTGCAGAGCGGGGAGACCGGTGTAAGCAGCTGCGGTAACATAAAGGAAGCGGAAAAGAGGCTCAAGGCGCAGACAGGACAGTGTGATCTTGTACTGTTGGACGTGAATCTTCCGGACGGGAACGGGTTTGATTTCCTGAAAAAGATAAAGGAAGAGTACGGCGTATCGGTGGTCATGCTGACGGCCAATGATATGGAGATGGACATCGTGACGGGACTGGAGCTGGGAGCGGATGATTATATCACCAAACCGTTCAGTCTGGCAGTGCTGCGGGCCCGCGTGGCAACCCAGCTGCGCCGCGTGCGGGAACAGGCGGAAGCGGCACGGCAGACGCGGAGGGAGCAGATCATTGTGGTTGATGAGTACCGGTTTGATTTTGAGCGGATGGAATATTATCACGGGGATGAGCAGGTGGAGCTGAGCAGGACGGAGCAGAAGCTGCTGCGTGTTCTGGTGGACAACAGGGGGATTTCACTGACAAGGGAGAGGCTTTTGGAACGCATCTGGTCTTCGGAGGCGGAGTTTGTGGACGAGAATGCGCTGTCCGTTACTGTCAAACGCCTGCGGGATAAGCTGGGGGCGCAGGACAGGATCAAGACGGTATATGGGGTTGGCTATCGGTTTGAGTAGGGGAACAGGAGACGGACATGGCAGATGACGGGCGGGCAACAATCATATTAATAACAGGGCTGGTCTGTCTGTTTGGCGGGGCAGTTCTTGTGGCGGTGAATCAATACAGGACCAGACGGAGTATGTATCGGGTGAAGCGTATGCTGGAGGCCGCCATGGACGGAACTTTTCAGGAGAGCGTATTTGATGAATCGTTGTATTCGGCCCTGGAGAGCCAGCTGGCGGCATACCTGAGCGCATCGGAGATTTCGGCCAGAAGGACGGCACAGGAGAAGGAGCAGATCAAGACGTTGGTAGCGGATATTTCCCACCAGACGAAGACGCCGTTGGCCAATATCCTGCTCTACACGGAACTTTTGCAGGAACAGCTGCAGTCCGATGAGAACAGGGAAAGCCTCGGGCTTCTGGCAGACCAGGCCCGGAAATTGAAGTTTCTGATAGACTCGCTTGTGAAGCTGTCGAGATTGGAGACGGGAGTTCTCGTGCTGCAGCCAAAGAGAGCTGCAGTCTGGCCGCTTCTGGAGGAGGCGGAGAAACAGTTTGCGGGACAGGCCAGAGAAAAGGGATTGTATCTGAAGGTTCTGACGGGGGAGGCCCGGGAGGTGACAGCCTGTTTTGATCTGAAATGGACGCAGGAAGCGCTGTGTAATCTCATAGACAACGCCATCAAATATACGGAACAGGGCGGGGTCACGATCAGGGTGAAACCGTACAAACTTTTCATCTGTATTGAGGTGGCGGATACGGGAAAAGGAATATCAGAGGAAGAACAGGCGAAAATATTCGGACGTTTTTACCGTTCGCCGCAGGCTGCCGACCAGGCCGGCGTAGGGATTGGGCTTTATCTGGCGCGGGAGATTCTCAAACAGGAATCCGGTTATATCAAGGTAGTATCCGGGGAGGGAAAGGGGACGGCCTTTTCCATGTATCTGCCGGCGGACTGACAGGCGAAATCTTTCAAAACTGTCAGAATCTTTTTTGCATTGGAAAGAAGACAGTAAGAATTGTATGGGATAATCTGTATTGTGAAGCGGAATACTTCACGGTGCAGATTTTTTGATTTCGACATTAGAATGGAGGAGAACGATGACAATACTATCAACTCAAAACGTAAGGAAAATATACGGTACAGGAGAAAGTGAAGTACGCGCCCTGGACGGGGTGGATCTTAAGGTGGAAAAGGGAGAGTTTGTGGCCGTCGTGGGGACGTCGGGCAGCGGTAAGAGTACGCTGCTGCATATGCTGGGCGGGCTGGACCGGCCTACGTCGGGAACGGTCACTGTGGACGGTAAGGATATTTTCAGCCTGAAAGACGAGGCGCTTACGATCTTCCGGCGCCGGAAGATCGGGTTCGTGTTCCAGAACTACAATCTGGTGCCGGTGCTCAATGTATATGAGAATATCGTGCTGCCGGTACAGCTGGACGGCAACGAGCCGAACAAAAAGTACATTGATTCTATCATCGAGATGCTGGGGCTGTCTGCGAAACTGACGAACCTGCCGAACAACCTGTCCGGCGGGCAGCAGCAGAGAGTGGCGATTGCCCGCGCACTGGCGGCAAAACCGGCGATCATACTGGCCGATGAGCCTACCGGGAATCTGGACTCCCGGACCAGCCAGGATGTGCTTAGTCTGTTGAAGATCAGCAGCCAGAAACTTGCACAGACCATCGTTATGATCACACATAATGAGGAGATCGCCCAGCTTGCGGATCGCATTATCCGTATTGAGGACGGCAGGATCGTGGATGGGCGCTGATCTTCGGGCAGTAGAGCAGAACGAAGATCTGCAGGTGGAGAGAAAGGAGCAGATAATAGTATGAGAGTAGCAAACAGGAAATGTATCCGCAGGCTCAGCATAGCCCATATGAAGTCGGCGAGAAACAGAAATATCATCACAATATTGGCGATCGTGTTGACGACCGTATTATTTACGACACTTTTTACCGCGGGAATCTCCTTGAAGGAAGGGTTCGAACAGTCTAACTTCCGGCAGGCAGGAGGGTATAACCATGCGGTGTTTAAGAATATCACTAAAGAGCAGTTCGACGAGTTGAAGGAAGATCCTTTGATCAAAGAATACGGGGACAGATTATATGTGGGTATGCCATCGGAAGCGCCTTTCAACAAGAGCCATGTAGAGGTGAATTATTACGATGAAAACTCGGCGAAATGGTCTTTCTGTACGCCGGTCGAGGGACGGTTGCCGGCGGAGGGCACGAACGAGGCAGCCACAGACTTAAGAGTGCTCAAGCTGTTAGGCGTGGAGCCGGTGATCGGCAATTCGTTTACGATGTCTTTCGATGTAGACGGCACTGAGACGACGGAGACATTTACCTTGTGCGGCTATTGGGAATATGACATGGCGGTGGTGGCAAATAACGTGGTGATTCCCAGAAGCCGGGCGGAAGAGATCTTCAGGAAACTGGGTACAAAGGGCGAGAACGGAATGTGTACCTACCATACGATGAACCTCATGTTCGAGAGTGCATCGGGGATCCAGGATAACCTGCAGGAGATTCTGGAAAGGCACGGATATCAGGATGAGAAACCGGGAGCAGAGGACTATATCGCGACAGGTGTCAACTGGGGCTATGTTTCCGCACAATTAGGTGAAAATATGGATCCGGGAATGGTTTTGGCTCTTATAGCGGCGCTGCTTCTGATCATGTTTACGGGCTATCTGATCATCAACAATATATTCCGCATCGCGGTCTCCAACGATGTGCGGTTCTATGGCCTGCTCAAGACGATCGGCACCACGGGGCGGCAGATCAAGCGGATCATTCTGCTGCAGGCAGTGGTGCTTGCCGCGATCGGTATTCCGGTGGGCGCTGCAGCCGGGTATTTTCTGGGAATAGTGATCACACGGGTCACCGCAGTCAATATGGACGGTATCGTTATGGTGAGTTCCATCGATCCCCTGATCTTTGTCGGAGCCTCCCTTTTTTCCCTGATCACGGTATATTTATCCTGCGGGAAACCGCGCAGGATGGCGGCAAAGATATCACCGATCGAAGCGCTGCGGTATACGGAAGGTGTCCGGAGCAGGAGGAAGGAAAGAAAGGGGAGAACAGGGGCATTGATCCCGAAGATGGCCTGGGCGAATCTGGGCAGGAACAAGAGTAAGACGCTGATCAGTGTGCTCTCCATGTCGCTGGCCATCGTGATCCTGGAAATGACTCATGTATTTACGGGTGGATTTGATATGGATAAATATCTGCGTGATGTGGCGCAGGATTTTCTGCTGGCTGAGGCATCGTACTTTCAGGTATCCCAGAAATGGATGAATAAAGAAGGCGGAAAAGAAGCGGCAGTATCGGAGGAGACGATCGCGCGCATCGAGCAGCAGAATGGCATTACCGGAGGCAGGGCTTACGGTACGGTATCCGATGTGGAGGAGCTGGTCACTGAAAAGAGAGCCAGAGATGCTTACAGCAGTTGGCGCAAAGGAGGGCTCAGCGGGGAAGATCTTGATTTTATGGTCGATGATATTCTGGAGAATGTGGGGGATCGGCGGGCCATGGAGACACGGCTGTACGGCATGGAGGATTTCCTTATCGATAAGCTGGAGGTCATAGACGGGGATCTCGGCAAGTTGAAAGAAGGCGGCAATTACGTGGCAGCAGTATATGACACAGATGATTATCACAATCTCTATGAGGACTGGCACTGGGCGAAAGTGGGAGATCAGGTTACGTTGCGGTACGTGGATACGTATGAGTATTATAACCCGCAGACAGGAGAGGTCTATCCGGAGAATGCGAGTCTGGGGAACCTTTTGTGGGCGCAGCGGGCAAAAGAATATCGGGAGGAGACGTATGAGGTGGTTGCTACCGTGCTTGTGCCGAACACACTGACCTACCGGTTTTATGGGGATGACGAATTTGTGATGAATGCGGACACCTTTAAGGAACATACGGGAACGGATGCGGTCTTGTACTATGCGTTCGACTGCGCGGACGAACAGACCGGGATGATGGAGCAGTATCTGAAAGAATATACGGAGGGAGAAGGATCTTTCTATGATTACGAGAGCAGGATGACCCGCGCGCAGGAATTCTATGAGCTGAAGAATATGTTTCTGTTTGTCGGGACGGCAGTCAGCCTGGTGGTGGGACTGATCGGTGTGTTGAACTTCCTCAATGCGATCCTCACCGGCATCCTGACCCGGAGAAAGGAGTTTGCCGTGCTGCAGTCCGTTGGTATGACCGGAAAACAGCTGAATATCATGCTGATAACGGAAGGGGTGCTTTTTGCCGGAGGCGCCGTTATGGTCACACTGGCGACGGTCGTTGTTTTGGGACCGGTGATCGGGCAGGCGCTGGAAGGGATGTTCTGGTTTTTTACTTATAGGATCAATATCGTGCCAATCCTGGCGGTGGCGCCATTCTTCCTGTTGTTGGGAATATTGATTCCGCTCATATCCTATTGCTATGTGGCTAAACGGTCCGTGGTGGAGCGGCTGAGGGAGGCGGAGTGAGCATTGCGTGCGTGGGTATACCTGATTTGTCCGTCAATTTTCACAAAAAATGGCCTTATACTTGTCAGAAATATTAATAAACTTTAATGAATTTTCAGAAAATACTTACAAACAGGACGAATTCATGTTACCATAATATATATTAAGGAAATTATCGGCGAAAATGTATGGACAAAAGACTGTTGTCCGACAGCATTTTTCTTTCACAGGATATGGTGCAGTGACTGACCGGGTGTATCGCGCAGGCCGGGTAACGGCATGGTATATCCTGTGAAGTGGGCCTGGGGGCTTGGACGGTTCCCGGAGTTTACGGAAACATGGAGGGTCTATGTTTGAGAAGAATCAACTGATCATGTGCGGCGGGCACGGTGTCTGCCGTGTTGTTAATGTCACGGGGAACCCTTTTGACAGATTCGATAAGGTGCGCAGGTTTTATGTGCTGGAACCGGTCTTCGAGAAGGCAAGTACCGTCTATATGCCGGTGGATAATGAGAAAGTCGTTATGCGCAGGATCATGAACCGGGAGGAGGCGGAGGAGCTGATCGACAATATGACCGAGATCGAGACTGTCTGGATCAAGGAGGAAAAGGGCAGAGAGCAGATGTACAAAGATGCGATCCGCACCTATGACTGCCAGAGCCTGGTGCAGATCATCAAGACGCTTTACCTGCGCAGGCAGAACCGCATCAACGCGGGCAAGAAGGCGCTTTCCTCGGACGAGCAGTATCTGCGCAAGGCGGAGGCGCTGCTCTACAGCGAGATGTCTGTAGCGCTGGATATCCCCAAGGAGGAAGTGCAGGGCTATATCTCGGACGCGGTCAACAAGAAGAAAAGCCTGGTGTGATGCCGGAATGATGAAAGCCAGACTGTATGGTCTGGCTTTCGCTATGGGGAAAATTTCTACGAACTTCCTATATGACAAAAACAGTGATCGCACTGCGGCGAAGCGGGGCCATAGATTTTACCGCTTGCATTTTCCCTGATAAAAATGTATTCTAGTGAATAAAGTGACTTTGGCCAGGCTGAGTATAAAGTATGCCATAGGAAATATCGGGTGGATTGTCGAGGGTTTTTATGATCATAGATGCAGTAATGGACAGTTTCATAGACAGCGTTAAGCTGCTTCCTTTTCTTTTTCTGACCTATCTTGCGATGGAATATCTGGAGCACAGGGCAGGCCAGAAGATGCAGGAGACCATCCGCAGCGCGGGCGCAGGCGGCCCGGCGATCGGCAGTGTGCTGGGTGTTTTTCCGCAGTGCGGCTTTTCGACGGTGGCTTCCAATCTGTATGCGGGCAGGATCATCACGCCGGGAACGCTGCTGGCTATTTTTTTGTCTACTTCCGACGAGATGCTTCCGATCATGATCTCCGAAAATGTGGGAGTGGAGGTCATTTTGAAGATCCTGGCGGTAAAAGTGGCGATTGCGCTTTTGACCGGCTTTGCAGTTGACCTTCTTACCGGTAACAGGCGCAGGCAGATGCAGATCGAGCATCTGTGCGAGCAGCATCATTGTCATTGCGAGAACGGTATCTGGAAATCGGCGCTGCACCATACGGCGGAGATTTTTCTGTATATTATGTGCATTTCCGCGGTGTTGAATATGATCATTGGATGGATCGGGGAAGACAGGCTGGGCAGCCTGTTCCTTAACCGTCCGCTGGTGGGAGAACTGACCGCGGCGCTTCTGGGTATGATTCCCAACTGCGCTTCCTCTGTGGCCATCACACAGCTGTATTTAAACGGCGTGCTGAGCGCCGGGGCGATGATCTCCGGGCTGCTGGCCGGTTCGGGCGTGGGACTGCTGGTACTGTTTCGGGTGAATGACGATCAGAAGGAGAATATCAGGATTCTGGCACTGCTGTACGGAATCGGTGTGGCGGGCGGTATTGTGGTGAACTGGCTGGGGATTATGTTTTAGAATGATATGCCGTATGCTTCCGGGCTTCCGGCATATTTCCGGTACGCTGCATGGGCAGGTGATGTGACAGGTTCCGGCCGGAGTCAAACGCACAAAAAAAGGACCAACCCCAGAGCGCTAAAGTCTCCAAAACCAGTCCTTTCGATGCACCGCCAGGGGCTCGAACCCTGGACACCCTGATTAAGAGTCAGGTGCTCTACCAACTGAGCTAGCGGTGCGTGTCCTGTATCAGCAGTTTGTGTTCTCTGCAACACGCAAAAGTTATTATAGTACAATGTTTTGTGTTTTGCAAGTGTTTTTTTAAAGAAATTTAATAAAATTTGGAAAAAAATAAATATACATAATTTTTTCGTAATTTTTTCTTAAAAAAAGTGTCAGATTATTATATTCTGGAAGAAATACAGTAAACGACATAACAAATTTGGAGGTTCAAGATGATTTTTGAAAGCCATGCGCATTATGATGATGAGGCGTTTGATGAGGACAGGGAATCGCTGCTGATATCCCTTGCAGGTCACGGGATAGACAGGGTGATCAATGTAGGGGCCAGCCTGGCGGGCTGCAGGGCGACGCTTGAGTTGATGGAGAAGTATCCTTTTGTCTATGGGGCGATGGGCGTGCATCCCGGCGAGACGGAAGAATTAAGCGAGACGGGGATTGCCTGGCTGCGGGAGCAGTGTTCCCGGGATAAAGTGGTGGCAGTGGGGGAGATCGGCCTGGATTATTACTGGAAGGAGCCGGAAGAGGCGGTGCAGAAGAGATGGTTTGAGCGACAGCTGGAACTGGCGCGGGAAGTTGCGCTGCCGGTGATCATTCATTCCAGAGATGCGGCGAAAGACACGCTGGACATGATGCAGGCGCTCCACGCGGAGGAGATGGGTGGCGTCGTGCATTGCTACTCCTATACAAAGGAGCTGGCGAGGGAGTATCTGAACATGGACTTTTATTTCGGCATCGGCGGCGTGATCACGTTTAAGAATGCGAAGAAGCTGAAGGAGGCGGTGGACTATATTCCGTTGGAAAAAATCCTTCTGGAGACGGACAGCCCCTATCTTGCACCTGAACCCAACCGGGGGAAACGCAATTCCTCCCTGAATCTGCCGTACATCGCTCAGGCGGTGGCGGAGCTTAAGGGCGTCAGCCGCGAGGAGGTGGAGGAGGCCACAAGCCGCAATGCGGAAAGGCTGTTCTCGAAAGTGCACGCGTCATAAAGACTTTTGTTATCAAATGTACGCGCAGGGAATTCGAGTATGAGGTAATGAACAAGAGGACAACAGACAGTATAGGAAAAGGATCGGGGATAACATGGCGACACTTGGCAACAGAAGAAGCACGGCGGAAATAATCGAGAAGTATCATTTCAGTTTTCAGAAAAAATTCGGGCAGAATTTTCTGGTGGACAGCAGTATATTGGACAGGATCATCGAGTCGGCGCAGATCACAAAGGAGGACTGTGTGCTGGAGATCGGACCCGGCATCGGTACGATGACACAGCGGCTGGCGGAAGAGGCGGGGGCAGTGGTGGCCGTCGAGATCGACAAGAATCTGCTCCCTGTGCTGGAAGATACACTCTCGGCATATGAAAACGTGACGGTTATTAACGCAGACATTCTGAAACTGGATCTGAACCGGATCGTGGAGGAGCATAACGGCGGCAGGCCCGTCAAGGTGGTGGCGAATCTGCCCTATTATATTACAACGCCTATCATCATGGCGCTTTTTGAAAAAAAGGTGCCGCTGCACAGTGTGACGATCATGGTGCAGAAAGAAGTGGCGGATCGTATGCGGGTGGGGCCGGGGACGAAAGATTACGGAGCGCTGTCGCTGGCGGTGCAGTATTACGCGAAGCCGGAGATCGTTACGAAAGTCCCGGCGGGCTGTTTTATGCCGAAGCCGAATGTGGACAGCGCGGTGATCCGGCTGACCCGTTATGAGAAACCGCCTGTGGAGGTGGAGGACGAAGCCTGGCTGTTTGCCGTGATCAGGGCTTCCTTTAACCAGAGAAGGAAGACGCTGGCCAACGGTCTGGCCAATGCAGGGTATCCGGGGATCGGCAGACGGCAGGTAGAAGAGGTGCTGTCCGCTATGGGACTTGCCGCCGCAGTGCGCGGCGAGACGTTGACGTTAGAACAGTTTGCCGAACTTTCCGACAGGCTTGCAAAACGTAGCGGGCAGTCCGGATAATACAATATAGAGTGATTGTATATTGGCAGGTTTCCATATATTGGTATATGATAAAAGAACATGTCGGTAGAAGGTGCTTTTTTTCTATATCATTATTTACATTGATAAGAGGCTATGGTAAACTAAGACAGTGAAAATAGGGTTTATATGGCCATGTGTCGGCCGCATGACGGGCACACGTAAGATGAAATGAACTGTATAGAGAATACATAACGGTGAGAATACAATAATGAGGTGAGCACCTTGGATAAGTATGAATATAAAGTACGGGCCGATGAGATCAATGCTCTGATCGCCGAGGGAAAATTTGCAGAGGCCGTTAAGCTCGCTGATACGATCGACTGGCGCAGAGTCAAGAGTGTCATGATGCTGTGTAAGATCAGTGATCTGTATAAGATCAACAGAAGATATCAGGAGAGCCGGGATATTCTGTTGTTAGCATATGAGAAACACCCAACGGGACGGCTGATCGTCTACTCCCTGTGTGAGCTTTCCATCAAGATGGAAGACTGCGTGCAGGCGATTGAATATTATAAGGAATTCGTGCAGATCGCGCCGAGGGATACCGGCAGGTATATCCTGCAGTACCGGCTCTATGAGGCGCAGGATGTGAGCCTGGAAGAGCGGATCGCGGTTCTTGAGGAGTTCAAGAAGCGGGATTACAGAGAGAAATGGGCCTATGAGCTGGCCTATCTGTATCACAGGATCGGTCTGTCTACCAAATGCGTAGAGGAATGTGACGAGATGTTCCTCTGGTTCGGCGAAGGCAAGTACGTCATCAAGGCTTTGGAGTTAAAGAAGCTGCATGTACCGCTGAATGCGGATCAGCAGGATAAATACGATCTTTGGATGCAGGCGAAGGAGAGCGAGGCGGAACCTTTCGAGGAGGAACCGGAAGAAGAGGACTACGAGGAGGATTCTGCAGAAGGTTATCCGGGCGA
>VSOD01000239.1 GCA_009774655.1 Lachnospiraceae bacterium | reverse complement strand
ACCCGTATCATGGCAATCTTCATGATATCGGCCGCCGTCCCCTGGATCGGGGAATTCATGGCCACCCGCTCGCCGAAAGACCGCTGCATGAAATTGCTGGAAGCCAGCTCCGGCACCGGCCGCCTGCGTCCGTACAGTGTGGTCACGTATCCGTCCTTCTTCGCCCGCTCCACCATATTGTCGAGAAACCGCTTCACACCCGGATAGGTCTCAAAATACTGTTCGATATATGCCGCCGCCTCTTTCCGCGATATACTCAGATCCTGGCTCAGGCCGAAGGAACTGATGCCATACACAATGCCGAAGTTCACCGCCTTGGCATTGCGCCGCTGTAAGTCCGTCACTTCCTCAAAGGGTGTATGGAAAACTTTGGCAGCCGTGATGCGGTGAATATCCTCATCCATCTTATAGGCTTCGATCAGCTGTTCATCCCCCGACATATGGGCAAGGATCCGCAGCTCGATCTGGGAATAGTCCGCATCCACGAACAGATACCCTTCCATCGGCACGAAGACCTTTCTGATCCGTCTGCCAAGCTCCATCCGCATGGGAATATTCTGCAGGTTCGGCTCCGTGGAGCTGATCCGCCCGGTGGCCGTGATGGTCTGGTTGAACGTGGAATGTATCCTGCCGTCTTCCCCGATGCAGGCGGCCAGCCCTTCCGCGTAGGTCGATTTCAGCTTTGCCAGCCCCCTGTATTCCAGAATATCGGATACGATAAAGTGATCCGGCGCCAGCTTCTCCAGCACATCCGCCGCGGTGGAATAGCCCGTCTTCGTCTTCTTGCCGCCCGGTATGCCCATTTTCTCAAAAAGCACTTCTCCCAGCTGCTTTGGGGAATTGATATTGAACTCGCATCCCGCCTGTCTGTAGATCGCCTGCTCCAGCTCTCTGATCCTGCCTGTCAGCGCTTCTCCGTATGCCTTCAATTCATCCGGTTTCACAAGCACCCCGTACTGCTCCATTTCATAGAGCACTCTCGTCAGAGGCATCTCGATCTCGTACAGCAGCGCTTCCATACCCTGCGCCCGCAGCTTCTCCTGCAAAAAGGGCGCCGCCGCAAGGCATACATAAGCCTGATAACAGGCAAATTCCACAAAGGCTGCCGGCTCTTTCCCGTAGACCTCCGCAAAGGCCGCCTTGCCGCACACCTGGCTTCTGTCCGGTATGGTCAGCCCCAGATATTCATTGGCCACATCCTCCACGGCATAGTCGTTTTTCAGCGGGTTTAAGAGGTAAGCGGCCACAAGAATGTCGAAATACCGGCGTTCCCGATACGGAAGCATGACGTCATGACAATCTGTACCGTCACCGTCCGCAGACTGTGAGTCCGTCAGGTAAGCATACTGCTTCTTGATGTCAAACAGATTCAGTCTGCATAACCCGGAAGCGCCAAGCCGGCGGATCTTTTCCTGCAGGTACTGCGGTGTCACAAGCCCCTGGCAGGGAATAAAGCGCACCTTCTCCGGCCCGGCCGCCACCGCCGCGCCCACACAGTCTGACAGCTTCGGCCCGTCTGCCATGACCGCGATCCCGATGCTGCAGGCCGCGGCGCCGCATTCCGCAAAGAGCGCCTCCACCTCGGCAAACTCCGTCAGCTCACCGAAATAGTCTGTCTGGGTGTTGACCACCGCCACATCCTTCTCGAAGCGCGAGAGCAGGTTCTTAAATTCCAGCTGCTTACACAGCACATAAGCCTCTTCCGTATAGAAGCTTCCCACCTTCGCATCATCGAAGCTGTACGCGATCTCACTTGTCACATTGATCGTAGCCAGCGTCCTGCTCAGATCCGCCAGCTCCCTGTTGCACAGCAGGGATTCCTTCACCGCCTTCTTCGTGACTTCCTCAATATGCTCATAGATCCCTTCGAGAGACCCGAAACGCACCATCAGGTCTGTGGCGGTCTTCTCGCCCACTTTCGGCACGCCGGGAATATTGTCGGCCGTATCCCCCATCAGCGCCTTTAAGTCAATAAACTGCTGCGGCGTCACCTGATATCTGGCTTCCACGTCCTTCGCATAATAGTCCTCGATCTCTGTCCTGCCGCCTCTGGTCTTGGGAATCCTGATCTTGATATGCTTAGAAGCGACCTGCAGCAGATCCCTGTCGCCCGACACGAGCGCCACTTCCATGCCTTCCCGCTCGCCTCTCTTCGCAATGGTGCCCAGAATATCGTCCGCTTCCAGCCCCGCCTTCTCCACAATGCAGATCCCCATCGCCCGCAGCATCTGCTTCATGACCGGCACCTGCTCCCTTAGCTCCTCGGGCATCGGTTTTCTCGTACCCTTATATTCCTTATAGATCTCATGCCGGAACGTGGGCGCATGCACGTCAAAGGCCACCGTCAGATAATCCGGCTTCTCCTCCTCCACGATCTTAAACATGATATTCAGAAAGCCATACACCGCATTCGTATGAAGCCCCTGGCTGTTCGAAAGATCCGGTACGCCGTAAAAAGCCCTGTTCAAGATACTGTGTCCGTCTATCAATACAAGTTTCTGCCTCATCTAAACTCCATGCCTTTCCATGTCAAAATTCTTATTAAAATTCTTCACTGCGCCCTGCAGCTGCAGGCCCGCACCGATATACCAAAGCCGCTTCCATATCTAAAACCGGAACACGATGCACAGCGCTATGATAATCGCCGCAGCCACCGCCGCCTCCAGACAAAACAGCGTATACAGCAGCATCCTGCGCACCCTGATCCGGTGCAGTGCGCCGCCCAGTTTTATAAAAAGCTCATCCTGTAAATTGAAATTACCGCCCTGCTCCAGACGCTCCAGACCTTCCGTGACAAGAAGCTGGATCGTCAGCTCCTCCTTGCATTCCACACAGTTCTCCACGTGCTCCAGAAACTCCTCCAGCTCGCTGCCGCCCAGTTCGTCCTGCAGAAAGTAAGGTATTTTTTTCTCGGTTTCTTTACAGTTCATACTCATACCACTTCCTCAGGATATGTCATCGCTCCAACCTGTTTCATGTCCACACAGATTTTATTATATACCATAAACATGCCTTTTGAAAAGTCATATCTTTTTCCTGACGCCTGCTGTATAATATAGTAAACGACATAACAAATTTCTGTTTCCAATGTCGTTAACTATAAAACCGTAACGATGTACCATCTATTATGATCGGGGGTTATTTTCATGAAACTGGATTACAAGCGCACTGTTTTGATCGGTATGGCCTTTTTGTCCATCTGTGCCTTCTGGCAGATGTACGATAATATCATACCCCTTATCCTCAAAAATACTTTCCGTCTGGGAGAGACGCTCACCGGCGCGATCATGGCGGCGGACAATGTCCTCGCCCTGTTCCTGCTGCCGCTGTTCGGCACGCTCTCCGACCGTATCCATACGCCTATCGGCAAGCGGATGCCTTTTATTCTGGCCGGTACCGGCTCTGCCTTCATCTTCCTGCTCCTGCTGCCGGTAGCGGACAGGCTGGGAAACCTGTGGCTCTTTATCACCGCCCTCTTCTTCGTCCTGCTCTCCATGGGGCTTTACCGCTCCCCCGCCGTCGCGCTGATGCCGGATCTGACACCCAAACCGCTGCGCAGCAAAGGAAACGCCGTCATCAACTTGATGGGCGCCGTGGGCGGTGTCTACGCCCTTATCATGATCAGCCTGCTGGTGGGCAGCGGCACGACGCCGGATTATTTCCCGCTGTTTCTCTCTGTCGGCCTTCTGATGCTCTTAAGCATCGCGGTTCTTTTCTTCACCGTCCCGGAGAACAAACTCCGCGCCAGGATGGCCTCAGAAGAAGAAAGTACCGATAACGGCCCTGCCTCCACCGCCGAACTGCCCCGCGAAATGAAAAGGAGCCTGCTTTTTATCCTGCTCTCGGTGGCGCTGTGGTATATCGCCTACAACGCGGTCACCACCGCCTTCTCCCGCTATGCGACCCATGTATGGGGCCTGGAAAACGGCGGTTACGCCAACTGCCTGATGGTTGCGACCGTGGCGGCGATCGTCAGCTATATCCCCATCGGCGCCCTTTCCAGCAGAATCGGCAGGAAGCGTACGATCCTGATCGGTGTCGCCCTCCTGACCTTCTGTTACCTGTGCGCCTCCTTCTACACCACCTATCACGCCACGATGAACCTTTTCTTCGGTGTCATCGGTTTTGCCTGGGCAGCAATCAACGTCAATTCCTTCCCCATGGTGGTGGAGATCAGCACCGGCGGTGACGTTGGCAAATATACCGGCTACTACTACACCTTTTCCATGGCTGCGCAGGTGATCACGCCGATCCTCTCCGGCTTCCTGCTGGAGCACATCTCCTACCGGACGCTGTTCCCCTATGCGGTGGTATTCAGCGTGCTGGCCTTCTGTACGATGCTGTTTGTAAAACACGGCGATTCGAAACCGGAAAAGAAAAAGAGCATGCTGGAGAATTTCGACGTGGACGACTGAGCGGCCAAATGTCAGAAAGCCTGCGGAACCTATCCCCTATCAGGATACCCGCAGGCTTTCTGTTATCTTTATTTTATCCCTTTTAACCTTCACATGCTATGAACGGTGCGATCTTTGCCCTGATATCGGCATCGTCCGAGTGATATCTGAGCTGAAGCGGTCCCGAGAAATCCAGCGCCATCACGCCGATAATGGATTTCGCATCGACTACTCTGTGGCCGGAACCCAAATCAAAATTGGTATCGAATTTGTCAATTGTCTTTATAAACTGCCTGATCTGTTCAACATCGTTAAACTTAACATTCACCTGCTGCATATGATTCAATCTCCTTTACTACTTCATTTTGCCTTTGTTATGTTTTACGTTCTACTGCCTGTTTTGCAGAACCAGCACCGGACTGATTTAAATCCCCTTTACTAACAGCTTATCCATAACACTCCGTTCTATTCCATCACCTCCGTATTTTTCATGTTTTCAGGTTTTTTAGATTTCTTTTGCTTTTCAAGTCTTGCCTTTTACCTGCATGTGCACCGGTATGTTACCGATTTCACTTGTGCCTATATCATACATTTGTTGTTAAATATTGTAAATTGTCAATTTTCATAAAATTTTCCTGCTTTTCCATATATCTCATTGTGAAATCTATTTCATGACGGTTTTTGAAATGCCTTTTGAGTATTCCAGCTGGCAGTCATAAGGTTCCTTCTCCACATGCTCTTTATTGTATTCCTGTGCCTCCACACAGCCCATGGCCCGATAAAAGGCCTGGGTCTCCACCGCCGAATGGGCCGAGATGTACAGCTTACCCGCGCCTTTTTTTGCCGCCCAGTCTGCGGCAGCCCGGAAAAGCGTCTGCCCGATCTTTCTGCCCCGCATATCTTCGGACACATGAATGCACGACAGATCCAGATACCGATTGTCCCCGCCGAACAGTTCTGCCTCCACGGAAGTGAAGCCCTTCAATACCCCGTCGACAAAGGCGCCGTACACAAAACCGCCCGTACGGACTGTATTTTTCAGGCAGTCCACCAGAATCCGGTAATCCTCCTCCGTCCAGTCGTCTATAAACGGATCCTCTCTGATGACCCATGCCCCGTTAACCCTGCGGTGGCACAACGTTACGTTCTGATGACGTATAAAGTGCGCGAATAACGCCCGGTCGATTTCATCAGCATTCAACTGACGGTATAAAACCCCATCGGTCTTCTGCTGGCAATTCGCAACCGCATCTGCCCGAACCACTTCACCTGCCTGATTTTCTTTCCTTTGTTCCATACTCTCATTTCCTTTCCGGTACGCTGTACCTGATCTGCCTGTCTACATTCCAGCGAATAGTTTCCCGCCTGTACAGGTGTAAAAACAAAACAGTCTGTGCAGCCGGTCGACAGACGGCATAATCTGTATTATAGTATTAAATACAGGTCATTACCAGCAAAAAATAACCCGTCTGCTCCTCGGTACACTGCTGGAGTCAAACGGATATCATTTTATCATTTGAAATGGATATCATGATAGAAAGGACACTCTATGAAAATCACAACCCTTCTGGAGAATACCTCCGCCAGACCGGAGCTGTCTGCGGAACACGGCTTAAGCCTGTACATCGAGACCGCAGAGCACCGGATCCTTTTTGACATGGGCCAGACCGCCCTTTTCTCGCACAATGCTTCCGTGCTCGGCATTGATCTGGCTGCGGTGGATATCGCCATCCTCTCCCACGGCCACTACGACCATGGCGGCGGCCTTGCCCGGTTCCTTGCGTTAAACCGCACCGCTCCAATTTATGTAAATCGCCATGCCTTCGAGCCTCATTACAACGGCACCGAAAAATACATCGGTCTGGACACCGCTCTCGCGCATCACAGGCAGCTGGTCTTTATCGACGACACCACCGTCCTCGCCGACAGCATAACCCTCTGCTGCCGCCGTCAGGCAAAACCGAACCACCCTCTGGGCGCTTTCGGCCTTACCATGCTGGAAGACGGCGTCTTCCGACCGGAAGATTTCCGTCACGAACAGTATCTGCTTGTGGAAGAAAACGGGCAAAAGATTCTGTTCAGCGGCTGCTCCCACAGAGGCATCCTGGATATCGTCGACTGGTTCCGGCCCGATGTCCTGATCGGCGGCTTTCATTTCTCCAAACTGCCGTTAGACGACACGCTGAGAGCCTATGCCGAATATCTGGACAGCTTTCCCACCAGATACTACACCTG
>VSOD01000238.1 GCA_009774655.1 Lachnospiraceae bacterium | reverse complement strand
ATATATTTAAATGGCGAAACGATACGGAATAACGTGGCTTTTTTCGAAAAACAGGATGAAATCGATGATGGAAAAATAGAAGAGGTTTTAAAATGCGCACAAATTTGGGAGGATGTTTTGAAATTACCGGAAGGAGTCGACACATTGATCGGCGAAAATGGAACGGTTCTTTCAGGAGGACAGCGCCAAAGGATAGCACTGGCAAGAGCTCTGTATAAAGATTGTGAACTTCTGGTGATGGATGAAGCAACGGCAGCGCTGGATACCGAAACAGAAAAAGCGGTTATAGATTCTGTGCGCAGGATAAAGGAAAATAAGACAATATTAATGGTGACACATCATATGAGCCTGGCAAATGAGTGCGATATCATTTATAAGATTGAGGATCGTAAAATGACGCGGGTGAAATGACAGGGCAGCCTGATGATCGGAGCAGATATGAAACTATATTCGGGAATGATAAATGAAATAAAAAACAGAGAAATGAAATTGTTTAGAGAGAAAAAAAGAAAACGTTTGTATAATAAAGATTTTACCATTTTAGCGTCAGATTGTAATGGCACATTTATGTATCATGATATGGGACTCCCTTTTTTATCGCCTACGATCAACCTTACGATCGGAATGAATGATTTTGTTAAAATGCTGGAAAATCTTGAATGGTATATGCAGCAGGATATTGTCGAACTTAAGGGCGACTATAAATGGCCGACAGGAAATTTAGGGGATATCAGGATTAATTTTGTGCACTATGAGTCGTTTGATGAAGGGGTTTCAAAATGGAAGCAGAGAAAAGAGCGGATCAACTGGGATAACCTTTTTATCGTTGGTTCTGAGAAAGACGGCTGTACTTATGAAACGATACAGCGCTTTGAGAGACTGCCGTATGAAAATAAGGTTATCCTTACCCATGTCGATTATCCGGAGTTTAAGTCTGCTTATTATATAAAAGGGTTTGAAGACAGAGATGAGATGGGGACGACCATAAACTATAAAAAGCAATTTTTCAAAAGACGGTATCTGGATGATTTTGACTATGTAACTTTTTTAAATCATGGTGTAATGAGAGGAAAAAGATGATTTCAATTATTATACCTGTTTATAATGCTGAGAAATATTTAGAACGATGTATCAAGTCTGTTTTAGATTCGACATATGGAAATTTTGAGGTTCTGCTGATCAATGATGGTTCCAGTGACCGCAGCCTGGAGATCTGCAGGAACTACAGTGACAGAGACAGCCGTATAAGAGCATTTACGCAGGAGAATCAGGGGGTATCCTCGGCAAGAAACAGAGGGATTGAGGAAAGTCTCGGCGAGTGGATTGTTTTTGTAGATTCCGATGATGTGATTGCCTTTGATTTTCTGGCAGTTGTTGCAGATAAGGCATGTCAAAATACCGATATGATATTTTTTGATCATTGCCGATCCGGAAGAGTATCCAAAAGAAATAGTTGCAATCGAGTCAGGATTTCGGTTCCGCTGATAAATTATTATGATACAGAAGACAGACTTTTGATCATTAAAAAAATGTTATGTGCAAGAGATTTGACAGACAGTACGAATACCAGTTTATTGTCACCATGGGGAAAAGCGTATAAGAGATCGGTTATCATGAAGTATTCGATCAGATTTCCGGTAGATGTGATCATCTGTGAAGATAGATTATTTAATATAGAGTATTATATGAGGGCCCGGACTTATGCTCATGTTTTCAGAACCGTTTACTATGTTACATGGCGGGCGGACTCTCTAACTCACTGCTGTCAAAAGGATCTGGTAAATAATTATCATGTTTTTCACCGTAAACTGAAGAAATTTATGGAAGAGCAGGAAATCTTCGAAACGTTAAAGTCCGCTTATTATGATAATGTGCTGGCCAATATGACGGAGATTTTGATATACGGTATCTTTCGCCCTGACAGTATGAGAACATACAGGGAAAGCAAACGGATCTGCCAAAGTGTGCATGAGGATGAAATTGTCAGAGCGGCATTGCAAAATAACGCAAAAGAGGGGAATCCTGCGAGAAGAATATTGCTGTTCTTCTTTGAGCGGAAGCATTACGGAATCGTAAATCTGATATGTAAACTGAGTTTTCTGGTTTTACGACGTCTGAAAAGATGAGACTAAAGGAGTTGCGTGCTGTATGAAAGATCTGGTATCTGTCATAGTACCTGCATATCAGGAAGAGAAGAGGATAGGACGTTGTCTGCAGAGCATTCTTGCCTCTACTTATCAGAGGCTGCAGGTGATCGTGGTAAATGACGGTTCTACTGATGATACGGCAAAAATTGTCAGTAGCTTTAAAAGGAACAGGGAATCAGAATCAGTTTCAATAGAATTAGTCAACATCTGCAATGGCGGAAGCGGAAGAGCACGGAATCATGGACTGCGCAGAGCGAAAGGGGAGTATATTAGTTTCGTAGATGCGGACGATATGATCCATCCACAGATGATAGAGCGGTTGGTTCTGAGTTTGCAGAACGGAAGTGATATGGCATCCTGCAGTCTTGTATTCTGTAATGAATCAGGCAGAGGCAGGAGATACCAGCATCACCGGAGACAGAGAATAGTCTGTCCTGTACAGGCGTTGAAAATGGCTATGTGGGATCAGATTCAGATGACTCTGGGGCCTGTTCTGTTTCGAAAGGAAAAAATATTTGCAGAAGAGGGAAAACTGTCGGTCTTCTGTCCTGAGGATGTGGCCGGATTTGAAGATTTTGCTTTTGTTTGTGAATATTTGAAACAATGCAATGGCATTTGGGAGGTATTGCCGTTTCATGGATATTTTTACTGCAGGCGGAAGGGAAGCCAGACATACAGAGAATGGTCTGCAGAGGAGCTTTCCCATGCGCTGCAGCCGGTTCTTGCTGTGGGCATGGGAATGCATGATGAAAATTTTATCAGTCATAAACTGCAATACACGTTTCGGTTTATGGCTTTTTGGTATGAACGAGCATGTCGTTGCAGCAGATATACTTTTACACCGGATTGTATTGACTGGAAAGTCTGTATGAGGGAACTTAACAGATTCGCAGATGTATATATGAAATCGTCTGATGTTGCCTGGTACAGGAAACTTGCTGTACGAATTGTCAGAAGACATACAAAGACAGGATGGTTACTGGCTAAAACGATAGGGCGAATTGTGTTTTAAGGTAAAGGTATGTGTGACCGGTTCGACACCCGAAAGAGCTGACAGGCCAAAGCAGGAGAAAAAAGTTGAAATCAATTTTGTTTGTAATCAATACGATGGGGATGGGTGGGGCAGAGAACGCGTTATTGAATCTGTTTCAGTATATGGATTTGAATACATATCGCGTTTCTTTGTATGTCCTTACGGGACAGGGAGAGCTGTTTGATCAGATTCCAAAAGAAGTTACTGTATTGAATAAGAGATTTTTTCCTGTTTCCGTGTATAGCGGACCTGGCAGGATAAGGCTTTTCAAGACTGTATTGAAAGCCATGCTCAATCGGTTGACTTTGTTAAAAAGTACAGGATATATCCTGAAGAATCTGTCGGCGATGTTAAAAGAAGGGCGGGTACAAAAAGAGAAACTATTATGGAAGATTTTGGCTGATGGCGGTCAGATGCCGGAGCAGGAATATGATCTGGCCGTGGCTTATCTGGAAGGGGGAGCGGCTTATTATACAGCTTCTCACGTGAAGGCGAAAAAAAAGGCGGCATTTATTCATATCAATTATGGTGAAGCCGGCTATAGCAGGATGCTGGATGAAGACTGCTATCTGCATTTTGATCACATATTTACAGTGTCAGAAAATGTAAAAGAGAAATTTGTGCAGGTTTATCCGGAATGTATACAAAAGACTGCGGTATTTTATAATCTGATCGATGTGGAAAAGATCATACGCAGATCTACAGAAGGAGGCGGGTTTACAGATAACTATGAGGGAATAAGGATTTTAACGGTCGGACGGCTAGTTCCACAGAAGGCGCTCGATACGGCGATTGATACGATGAAGATTTTGAAAGGAACCGGTAAAGCGTTTCGATGGTATGTGTTGGGGGACGGAGAATTGAGAAAATCGTTGGAAGAAAGAATCCGTTCATGTGAACTTTGCGGGGATTTCTTTCTTCTTGGAACGGTAGATAACCCTTATCCTTTTTATAAGCAGTGCGATCTGTATGTTCATACAGCCATATATGAAGGGAAAAGTATTGCAGTAGAGGAAGCGCAGGTATTGGGATGTTCCATAATAGCAGCAGAATATGCCGGCGTAGAGGAGCAGATAGAGAATGGTGTGGATGGGATCGTGTGTAAATCCGATGCGGAAGAATTGGCTAAAGAAATACAATACCTGGCCAATGAGCCACGGAAAAGGGGGCTGTTGGGGCAGGCTGCGGAAAAGAAGTTGCAGGTGGATAATTTGAAAGAGGTTAGTAAGATTGTGGAGTTGTTGGGGGAATAAATGTTTGGTAAAGGAAAAGGAGTGGAACAACCGTAATGTGGCGGATTGGAGAGGTATTACAACCAGATACTTTTTCACAGGGATGATGAAGGAGGAGAAAAAACTGCCGATCATCGCACTGTCGGAAACAGCGCATACAGTCCGGTGTGGAAATGTTGGATTGTATGCGTATTGAAATATAAATATTGATTGATACCAGATAAGGATAACTTTTTTGACCTGTACACAGGTTCTTTTGATTGAGTATCAGCTTTCCATATGTTATAATGAACTCGTGTAATTGAAAAGAAAGTAGGATGCGATTTTCCGATGGATGCCCTCTAGTCTAACGAAAGAGGGTGATGCCCTATGAGTATAATGGAAGTTCTTACATTATTACTTGTATTGTTTGCGGCTCTGTCTTACATAGACAATCATAAAAAGAAATAAGCATCCCTACGGCCCAAGTTTGGATGCTTATTTCTTATAATCATTTTTACTGAGGGCAATCGGAGATTCAATTCCGATCACTTCTAAGTAGATTATATATGAGAGCTGCTTGATTTTCAAGTGGCTCTTTATATTATTTATCAGAAATATATTGAAAGACGGGATTGTGGATGATACAATCCGATGCTCGCATAATCCCAACCGTATCGTCTTAAACACATACTTAATTTTTATCCTTATCTGGTTTCATTCTTCAGTAATATGTTTAATTTAACAGCGGTAGAAGAATTTATTATTTTCATTATTATGAAAAACAGTGGCTCATAAGATTGGCCTTCTGTCATTATATGATCGGCAAAGTATACGATACATCCAATAGAGAGGAAGACAGTGTAATGTAATGAAAAAAGCTGTTTTATCACGAAGGCGTGTTTGATAAAAAGTTTTTGTAGAACACTCTCTGGCAGATATTTTTCTTAGATAGCGGCATAATACAACATCATGACTTTGCCGTCCTGCAATGTACCATTCACAGATACGAGTCATCAGAATCTGTTCTCTGGCGATTGCATTGAGGAGTCTGTGTTGTTTGAGTTCATTGTCGCGTATATAGCGTTCACAGTAATACATACTTCTGCAGGCATTTATAGTGCGCTTTTTACAGCTGTTGCCTTCATATCTGCGGTAATAATACCATTTCTTATTAAGAATAGCGACGTTGGCACCTTTAAGAAGCATTTGATAAACAAATTTGGTGTCTTCGCCATTCAACATCCGTTCATCGAAACGCAGGGAGCGGGCTTCAATGCTGCGTACCATGATTCCACCGGTGCCATAAAGTACATTTGTATGACCCTGTACAAAAAGGTTTATAGATGTCTGGTTGTCCAAATAGATGTAATCATCAAAATAAGAAAAAGAAGTCGACTTGTCGGAATGTTCCGGACGATCCCCAGCTTTAATAAAATGGTATTCCACTGCCGCCATTGCAGCATTTGTTTTGTGTAAAACAGAGTACATAGTTTCGAGCAGACAGGGATGAATGGCATCATCGCTGTCGAGAAAAAAAAGATATTCACCGGCAGCAATTTCAAGAGCAGCATTTCTTGCAGCAGAAACACCTTTATGTTCCTGTGAGATAAAACGAATCCGATGGTCTGTGCTGCACATTTTTTTGCAGATGCATTTGCTTTCATCCAGAGAACCGTCGTCCACCAGAATCAATTCAAAATCTTGCCAGGTTTGTCGTAGGACGGATTGAATACAAACACGGAGATATGGACTGGAATTATAAACAGGTGTAATAATAGAGATTAATGGATTCATGTATTGTTTCCCTCAATTTTTTATATAACATAAGCTGGTAAAATCACTTCAATTATACAATATACGCATGATTTTACAAGTGAGATGTTAAAAGGGAAATAAAGCACTTTACAAAATACAATGCATTATGCTATCATATTTTCAAATAACATATCTGGGAATCTGAAGTTCTGATATCACGTCTGTGACCTGTCATCTAATCTTAACGAATCCCTTATATGGACAACAGGATAAGGGAGGAAGACCGAATGGGAAGAGCAGATGAATATCAGTTTGATTATCTGGATGACAACAGAAGATTTGCAGATCAGGTGAACGGCGCATTGTTTCAGGGAAGACAGGTAGTGAAGCCTGATGAACTGGAACCGGCAGACATGCAGCTGGTCTATCGCGGGAAAGAAGACGGGAAGCGGGAGTCGTATAAGACCGTCGTGGACAAGATCCGTACA
>VSOD01000237.1 GCA_009774655.1 Lachnospiraceae bacterium | reverse complement strand
CAGTGTAAAGGATGTGCGCAACTACCGACTGGTGACGTTATAATGCAATACCAACACAGATATTGACTAACACCTTTATTTTTATTTAATGAAAAATTCATACAATTATATCGTTCCTTCATTGACATTATTTTTCAAACTAATTATCATAGATATAGTTAACGACATTAGAAATTTCGTTTAAGGAGATACGAGCATGGCAATCGGTAATTCAGTGGGAGACGAGATCAGAGAAGAACGCAGAAAGGCTATGGGCCGCATGAGTCCGAAGGAGAAGTTCGCCTATTTCTGGGATTATTATAAAATTCATGCGTTTGTCACAGTCGCTGTGGTCATTGCCGCTTCTTCCTTTATCTATCAGTACGCCACTTACAAAGACTACGGCTTTTACGCCGCCTTGATCAATGCCGGTGTCAGCGATGTGAGCGCCGCTCTGCCGGAGACATGGGCCGACGAATTCCAGGCATATGCCGAAATCGATCCTGACGAATATGAAGTTTATATTGACACTTCCATGACCCTTTCCGATACCGATCTGTCACAATATACCATGGCCAATCAGCAGAAGATGGCAGCTATGATGCAGACCGGCTCCCTCAGTACCATCGTTGCCGAGACGGCTACTTTCGAAAAATACGCGCAGGCAGAATATTTCTGTCCGCTTGAGGATGTTTTATCCGCCGAAGAGCTTGAGAAATACCGCCCTTACTTCTACTACACGGATACCGCCACCTTCCCCGACGACGACTACGATCCCACCGAGGTGCGCGATCTTTCCGTGCTGACCATCGACCACAGCGATCCCTCCACCATGGAAGATCCGGTGGCAGTGGGAATCATCGTCACTGAGGATAATGCGCTGGCCGACGCAGGGCTGTACGCTTATCTTGCAGACAGCAAATATGATTATCAGGGACATCCGGCTGATGTGGTCCTGGGTATTCCCGTCTCCAACAGCCAGCCGGAGCTTGTAGTCAAATTTCTTGCATATCTTCAGTTGGGAGAATAGGGCTTCTTATGGCCCTATTTTCTGCACGCCTCCTTCAGGATCCGGTTTACTGCCGCCGGATCGGCCTTGCCTTTCATGGCCTTCATGGTCTGGCCTACCAGAAAACCGATGGCTTTCTCCTTCCCGTTCCTGTAATCCTCCACAGACTGCGGATTGGCGGCGATCACTTCCGCGACCGTCTTTTGCAGAGCCCCTTCATCGTTGACGGTCTTTAAGCCCTTCTCTTCTGCATATTGTTCCGGATCTATATTTTCCGTGAACATCACCTCGAAGACTTCCTTCGCCACGGCTCCGGTGATCACCTTTTCGTCCGTAAGACGGATCAGCTTCGCCAGATGCTCCGGTGAAAAGCACAGATCCTGGGCATCCGTCTCCTTCTCTTTCATCAGACGCAGGGTCTCTCCCATCAACCAGTTGGACACCTTCTTGGGCTGGCCGCAGATGGCCGTCGCCGCCTCAAAAAGATCCGCCATATGCCTGGACTCGGTAATGATCTCGATATCATAATCGGGAAGCCCGAATTCTTCCCTGTAGCGCCGCATCTTTTCATTGCGAAATTCCGGCTGCGCGGCCCGGATCTTTTGGAGCATCTCGTCGCTCACCACCACCGGCACCAGATCCGGATCGGGAAAATAGCGGTAATCCTGAGCATCCTCCTTACTCCGCATGACATAGGACTCGCCCTTTACATCGTCCCACCTTCTCGTCTCCTGTACCACCTTTTCTCCGGACTCGATCAGGTCGATCTGCCGCTCCGTCTCCCCGGCGATGGCCCGGGAAATGGCCTTGAAGGAATTCAGGTTCTTCATCTCCGTTCTGGTGCCGAACTGCTCTGCCCCCGCCTCCCGCACGGACAGATTCACATCCGCCCGCATGGAGCCTTCCTGCAGCTTACAGTCGGACGCGCCCAGATACTGGATCAAAAGACGCAGCTTCTCCAGATAGGCGATCACTTCCTCCGCGCTGCGCATATCCGGCTCGGACACGATCTCGATCAGCGGCACACCGGAACGGTTGTAGTCCACCAGAGAACAGTCCTCCCACGCATCGTGGAGCAGCTTGCCGGCGTCTTCCTCCATATGGATCTCATGGATCCCCACCGTCTTACGGCCGCCCTCCTTCGTCTCGATCTCCACGCCGCCGTTTCTGCAGATGGGCAGATAGAGCTGGGAAATCTGATAGTTCTGCGGATTATCCGGGTAAAAATAGTTCTTGCGGTCGAATTTCGCATAGCGGGTAATGTCGCAGTTGGTGGCAAGGCCCACCGCAATGGCGTACTCCAGAACCTGCCTGTTCAATACCGGCAAAGAACCCGGCATCCCCGTGCAGACCGGACAGGTCTGGGTATTGGGGGCTGCGCCGAACGCGGTGGAACAGCCGCAGAAGATCTTGGTCTTTGTGGCAAGCTCCACGTGCACTTCCAACCCGATCACGGTTTCATATTGTTTACTCATGACGGTATCCCTCCTGTTCTGTCTGTTCTGTCTGTTCCCTCTGTACTCTGTTCGCTTTCCGGCCTTCCGCTTTTCCCTCCATGCCGAAGCATTCCACACTGCGCTATCTGCCCTTCCCCTGACGCCCGGAAACTTCCGGTATCCGCCTGCGTCCGTTCGCCTGCCGCAGTCCTCTTCTCTGCACCAACAGCTGTCCCGAACGGTCCTCTGCTCTTCTCATACGTATAGGCCGCCCGGATCAGCTTTTTCTCCTGAAAGCAGTCCCCGATCAGCTGCAGCCCGATGGGCAGTCCCTTCCTGTCTTTTCCGCAGGGAAGGCTGATGGCCGGCAGGCCCGCCAGATTTACGGCAATGGTGTAGATATCTCCTAAATACATCTTAAGGGGATCCGCCAGGCTCTCTCCCAGTTTCGGCGCCGTGGTGGGCGCCACCGGCCCCAGTATCACGTCATATTTCGCAAACGCCTCATCGAACGCCTTCTTAATAAGAGCCTTCACCCGCAGCGCTTTCAGATAATAGGCGTCATAGTAACCGGAACTGAGCACGAAGGAACCCAGCATGATGCGCCGTTTTACTTCCTCCCCGAATCCCTCGGAGCGGGATTTCCTGTACATGCTGTGAAGCCCGGCATCATCTGTTGTACGGTGGCCATACTTGATGCCGTCGAACCGCTCCAGATTGGAACTGGCCTCCGCCGCAGCGATCGTATAGTAAGCCGGAATGGCATATTCCACCAGACTTAAGTCAAACCGCTCCACCACAGCTCCCCGGCCGGCCAGTTCTTCCGCCGCCTTTAAGACGGCTGCCCGCACATCCTCATCCAGCCCCTCTCCCAGATAATCGTTGGGAATACCGATGCGCATCCCCTGCACATCCTCCGTCAGCGCAGCCATAAAATCCGTATCCTGCCGCTGCAGCGAAGTGGAATCCTTTACGTCATGAGAAGCGATCGCCTCCAGCATCGCCGCACAGTCTCTTACGTCCTTCGTCAGCGGGCCGATCTGATCCAGAGAGGAACCATAGGCGATCAACCCATACCGCGACACCGTGCCGTAAGTAGGCTTCATCCCCACCATGCCGCAGTAAGCGGCCGGCTGCCTGATAGAACCGCCGGTATCGGAGCCCAGGGCGCAGATGCACTCCCCGGCCGCCACCGCGGCCGCCGAACCGCCCGAAGAACCGCCCGGCACATGCTTCCGGTTCCACGGGTTTCTCGTCACCCCATAGGCGGATGTCTCCGTCGTGGATCCCATGGCAAACTCATCCATATTGGTCTTGCCCAGAATGACCGCGCCCGCTTTGCGCAGATTCACCACCGCCTCCGCCGTGTAAGTGGGCACGAAATTCTCCAGCATCCTGGAGGCGCAGGTCGTCCGCAGCCCTTTGGTACACAGATTATCCTTCACTGCCACCGGCACACCGGCCAGCGGCCCGGTCAGCTCCCCCGCCTCGATCTGTGCCTGTACCGCCTGTGCCTGTGCCAGAGCGCCCTCCCGGTCCACCGTCACATAACAGTTGTAGAGCGCATCTCTTTCTTCTATGCCGGCAAGCATCTCTTCTACTGCCTCCACCGCCGTCACCTGCCCTGCCCTGATCGCGGCAGACAATTCCACCGCCGTCATTTCCGTCATACGCATCTCTGACAGCCTCCTTTCAACTCCGTTCTTCCTCCATACATTACGCAAATGTCCTGGGCGCCACGAACATTCCGTCCTTCTGCTTCGGCGCATTCGAAAGCATCTGCTCCCGCATATCGCCGTTTATCACCACATCCTCCCGGAATACATTGTGTACCGGAAACACATGCGACACAGGCTCCACATCCGACGTGTCCAGCTCGCCCAGCCTGTCGATATAGTCAAGCATCCTGCCCATATCCGACCGGGCCTGTTCTTTCTCCTGCCCGGACAGCTCCAGCTTCGCCAGAATACCGATATATTCTATTGTCTCATCGCTTATGATATTTGCCATAACCTGCTCCTCTCATGCCCTGACTTTAATGTGTGCTTCCCGCAGCTGCTTCTCCGTCACATCACCCGGCGCACCGCACATCAGATCCTGCGCCGTCCCGCTCATGGGAAAAGCAATCACCTCTCTGATGTTCTCCTCTCCCCGCAGCAGCATGATCATGCGGTCCACCCCCGGCGCCATACCCGCGTGCGGCGGCGCACCGAACTGAAACGCACTGTACAGCGCACCGAATTTACGCTGCAAAGTCTCCTCATCGTATCCTGCTATCTCAAAAGCCTTCACCATCACAGCCAGATCATGGTTGCGGACCGCCCCCGAAGACAGCTCCACACCGTTGCACACGATATCATACTGGTAAGCAAGAATCTCCAGCGGATCTCTGGTCGTAAGCGCCTCCAGACCGCCCTGGGGCATGGAAAAGGGGTTGTGGGTAAAGCCGATCTGCTTCGTCTCCGGATCCCGTTCAAACATCGGAAAATCATTCACATAACAGAACCGGTACGCTTTTTGTTCGATCAGTCCCAGCTTCTGCCCAAGCTCCGTGCGGATCTGTCCCGCATAAAAGGCCGCCCGCTCTTCCCTGTCCGCTACAAAAAAGATCGTATCCCCCGCGCCGAGTCCTGCCAGCGCAGCCAGCTCCTTCTTCTTTTCCCCGGGAATGAACTTGTCAATAGGCCCCTTGTAACCCAGATCCTCCGCCACTTCCAGATACCCCAGGCCGCCCATGCCCAGATCCATGGCAAACCGCAGCAGCTTCTCATGGAAGCCTTTGGACATCTGCGCATGTACCCGGATGGCACGAACTGTCCTGTCATGGAAGGGTTTGAACTCACACCCCTGGAAAAATGCCGTCAGGTCAATAATGCGCAGCGGGTTCCTCAAATCCGGCTTATCGGTTCCGAACTCCAGCATGGCCTGCTTATAGCTGATCACCGGATAGGGCGCCTGCGTTACCGCATAACCGGCCGGCGCAAATTTCTCAAAAACCGCCGACAACACTTCCTCGCCCACACGAAATACATCCTCCTGCGTGGCAAAACTCATTTCGAAATCCAGCTGGTAGAACTCTCCCGGTGAACGGTCCGCTCTGGCATCTTCATCCCGGAAGCAGGGGGCAATCTGGAAATATCTGTCGAATCCGGACACCATCAGCAGCTGCTTATACTGCTGCGGCGCCTGCGGCAGCGCATAAAACTTCCCTTTATGCTTTCTGGACGGCACGATATAGTCTCTGGCTCCCTCCGGCGACGATGCGCACAGGATCGGGGTCTGAATCTCCAGGAATCCCATCTGTACCATCTTTTCACGCAGAAATGCGATCACCCCGGAACGGAAAATGATGCTGTCCTTCACCTTCTGGTTGCGAAGATCAAGGTAACGGTATTTCAGCCGCACCTCCTCCCTGGTCTCCTTCGAGGTCATGATCTCAAAAGGAAGCGGCTGGTAAACCCGGCCCAGCACCTCCACCTCATGAGCCTCCATCTCGATCGTACCGGTGGGGATTCTCGGGTTGTACGTCTCCTCGTCCCTGTGCTCGATCAGCCCGGCAATCGAAACGCTCATCTCTCTTGTAAGGCCGTCTAACAGGGTAGTGTCGCGCATCACGATCTGCAGCACACCGTACATGTCGCGCAGATCTACAAAGGATACGCCTCCATGATCCCTGATGTTTTCGATCCAGCCCGCCACCCGGATTTCCCGGCCGACATCGGACTCGCCGATCTGTTGTAAGGTTACGTCTCTGTAGATGTTCCTGATCATCATTGTTCTGGTCTCCTTTCGCTGACTGCCGTGCTCCGGAAGACAAAAAGAAAGTCCCGGAACACATCTCTGCATTCCGGGACGGATAGTTATAGTATCCGCGGTACCACCCGCATTGATAAGCCGGCACCTCCAACAAGGTGCTTCTTCGCCTTACCCACTCTTGACACTTAACGCGTGCAACGTATTACCCTAGTGTATCTTCCCGCCATCCGCTCCGGCCTCTGTGCCGGATATCACAAAATCACTCCGTACTCTGTGATGACCCTGCGGCATACAGTTCAGGTAATCTGCTCCGGAGTGTTCCCGTTCCCGGCCTTTCACAAACAGCGCTCTCAGTCGGTGACGCCGTATTCCTGTCGCTTCCCGCCGGGTGAGTCTCCTTCATCGCATTTCAAAGTATATAGTTTACATATAACACAGACAAAAACAAAAAACAACCTTTGTACTAAAAAAAATACAAAGGCTGTTTTATT
>VSOD01000236.1 GCA_009774655.1 Lachnospiraceae bacterium | reverse complement strand
GAATCATAGATATCAAGAACGGCAGGCATCCGGTTGTGGAACAGATGACGGGCAACGATATGTTTATCGCCAACGATACCTATCTGGACAACCAGAAACATTGTATCGCCGTGATCACCGGTCCAAACATGGCCGGGAAATCCACCTATATGCGGCAGACGGCCCTGATCGTGCTGATGGCACAGATCGGTTCCTTTGTTCCGGCCAAAAAGGCCGGTATCGGCATCGTGGACCGCATCTTCACCCGCGTTGGGGCCTCAGACGATCTCTCAAGCGGGCAGTCTACCTTCATGGTGGAGATGAATGAGGTGGCAAACATACTGCGCAACGCCACCTCTGACAGCCTGCTCGTGCTGGACGAGATCGGAAGAGGAACGTCTACCTTCGACGGGCTGAGCATCGCCTGGGCGGTGATCGAACATATCAGCAACCGCAAGATCCTCGGCGCCAAGACACTTTTTGCCACCCACTACCATGAGCTGACGGAGCTGGAAGGCAAGATGGACAATGTGAACAACTATTGCATTGCCGTCAAGGAGAAAGGGGACGACATCGTCTTTCTGCGCAAGATCGTCAAGGGCGGTGCGGACAAGAGCTACGGCATTCAGGTGGCGAAGCTGGCGGGTGTGCCGGATATGGTCATAGACCGCGCCAAGGAGATCGTGCAGCAGCTCAGCGACAACGATATCACGGAAAAGGTGCAGAAGATCGAAGTCAATATCAAACACGAGAAACGTAAGCAGGTGAAATATGACGAAGTGGATCTGGAGCAGATGTCGCTCTTTGACACCGTCCGGGATGAGGACGTGATCAAGGAGCTGCAGGATATCGATGTAGGAAACCTGACGCCGATCGACGCGTTAAATGTGCTGTACCGGCTGCAGACGAAGTTGAAAAACCGCTGGTAAGAGAAAAATCGACACTAAGAAAGAATCAACTCTAAGAGAGAATCGACAAATCGACACTGCGGCGGATTGGAGGTAGGCGGCATATGGCTGCTATCAATATTCTGGATCATCAGACAATAGATAAGATTGCAGCCGGCGAGGTGGTGGAACGGCCTGCCAGCGTGGTGAAGGAGCTGGTGGAGAACGCCATCGACGCCGGAGCGGATGCGATCACGGTGGAAATAAAAGACGGCGGGATTTCTTTGATCCGCGTCACGGATAACGGGGACGGGATCGAGAAGTCACAGGTGCCGCACGCCTTTTTGCGGCATGCCACCAGTAAGATCACTTCGGCAGATGACTTGACTGACCTGGTCAGTCTGGGATTTCGAGGGGAAGCACTGGCCAGTATTGCGGCTGTCTCCATGGTAGAGCTTATAACAAAAGTGCCCGGAGATCTGACAGGCATCCGCTACGTGATCGAGGGCGGTGTGTATAAGGAACAGGAAGAGGTCGGCGCGCCGGAGGGCACCACGATGCTGGTACGCAGTCTTTTCTTCAACACACCGCCCCGCCGGAAGTTTTTAAAACAGCCGCAGACGGAAGGATCCTACGCGGCGGACTTAATGGAGCATCTGGCGCTTTCCCATCCGCAGATTTCCTTTAAGTTCATCATGAACGGGCAGACCAGGTTCTACACCACGGGCAATAAGGAGCTGCAGGAGATTATCTACCGCATTTACGGCCGGGATATCGCGGCTCAGCTTTTGCCTTTTTCCTGGCAGGGGGAAGGCATATCCGTCAGCGGTTTTCTCGGAAAGCCGGTGATCAACCGCGCCAACCGCAATTATGAGATTTTCTATATCAACGGCAGATATATCAAGAGCAGCCTGATCAGCAAAGCGGTGGAGGAAGGCTATCGGGAATATCTGATGCAGCATAAATTTCCATTCTGTGTGCTCCATTTCCAGATCGATACGAAGCGGATCGACGTCAATGTCCATCCAACCAAGATGGAAGTGCGGATCGCCGACGGCCCGGCTTTCTATGAGGCGGTAAGACAGGCTGTCCACGATGCGCTTCACGGCCGGGAGATGATTCCGGAAGTCAGCCTGAGCGACCGAAAAGAACAGGTTAAAGAACAGCAGGCGGACAGACAGAAAGAAACGGTCTCCATGCCGGAACCGTTTGAAAAGAAACGGATCGCCGAAATGCCGCAGCGGACAGCTTCCGGCGCCATAAGCCGCATCTATCAGGAAAATAGACGGGATATGCTGCGTTCCCCGGAAGGCTATCAGGTAAGCAGGCGTCAGACAGAAACCCTGCAGGAGCAGACCGGTATGCCTGATCCGGTTGTCGAGCATGATATGACGGCCATTCCGCAACAGGAGCCCGTCCAGAACAGTCAGAATGAGGTTGCGGCTGTATCGCCCGTCCAGATGGAGCTGTTTGCGGACAAAATACTGTCGGAACCTGCAAGAGCGCAGTTTACGCTGATCGGGCAGATCTTCGACACATACTGGCTGATCTCTTATCAGGATAAGTTGTTGATCATAGACCAGCATGCCGCCCACGAGAAGATCAAATACGAGCGGTTTATGAAGCAGTTTAGGGAACACGCTGTCGTCTCCCAGACTTTGATGCCGCCCCTGGTGGTGACGCTCACCGGAAAGGAACGGGAATGCTATGAAAGACATGCCGGTGATTTTGAGGCGCTGGGCTTTTTGATCGAGGAATTCGGCGGCAGCGAGTATGCCATCCGGGGTGTTCCCATGGATCTGTACGGCTACGGGGGCAAAGACTTTTTTCAGGAAATACTGGATGAACTGGAAGGAGAGTCCGTCAGCGGTACGCCGGAGGGCGTACGCATCCGCATCGCCACCATGGCCTGCAAGGCGGCGGTCAAGGGCAACATGCAGCTTGGCAGACAGGAGGCGGAGCAGCTGATCGATGAGCTGTTGACACTGGACAATCCCTACCATTGTCCGCACGGCAGGCCAACGATCATAGCCATGAGCAAATATGAACTGGAAAAGAAGTTTAAGAGGATAGTAAGTTGACAGGAGCAGAAAACAGACCGGGCCTCGTGATCCTGACCGGACCGACGGCCGTAGGAAAATCAGAGCTTTCCGTCTCTCTTGCCGGACAGATCGGCGGGGAGATCATCTCCGCGGATTCCATGCAGGTCTACCGGCATATGGACATCGGCTCCGCCAAGATCATGCCGGATCAAATGGGAGGGATTCCCCATCATCTGATCGATGTCCTGGAACCGACGGAAGAATTCAATGTGGTATCTTTTCAACAGCTGGCGAAAAAAGCGCTGCAGGATATTTACGCCCGCGGCCGGCTTCCTGTTGTGGCGGGCGGCACCGGATTCTATATTCAGGCGCTGCTTTACGACATTGATTTTACAGAAAATGATGAGGACACGGCCCTGCGCGCCAGACTGGAAGAGACAGCCGCTGCACAGGGCAGCGAAGCGCTCTATGAACGGTTAAAGATCATCGATCCGGAATCCTGCGAAAGCATTCACGCCCATAATGTCAAACGCGTTATCCGGGCGATCGAATTTTATGAGAAGACGGGCATGAAGATCTCGGAGCACAACCGACAGCAGCGGGAGCGCACCTCGCCCTATAACTTCGCCTATTTTGTGCTGACCGACGACCGGGAACGGCTGTACGGCAGGATCGAGGCCCGGATAGACCGGATGCTGGAAGAGGGGCTTGTGGAGGAAGTGGCCGCACTGGCGGCAGCCGGCTGCACGCGGGAGATGGTGTCCATGCAGGGACTTGGGTATAAGGAGATACTGGATTATCTGGATGGGAAGGCCACGCTGGAAGAAGCGGTATATATCCTGAAACGCGACACAAGACATTTTGCGAAAAGGCAGCTCACCTGGTTTCGGCGGGAGCGGGATGTGATCTGGATCAACAAAAAAGAGTTCGGATATGACGACGGGCAGATCCTGACGTATATCGGAGAAGTGCTGCATGAAAAGGGGATCCGGTGTTCGCTGGACGGAACCAGAACGGAAAATAAAGCGGGAAGGTAATGATATTTATGAAAGAATTGACAGGACAGATGATACAGGAACGGCAAAATGCCAAACTGTTGTCCGCGCAGTATGCGCGGTTTGGCATTTCGGAAGCGGTGGTCCGGTTTGGAGAAGAAACCCTTGCCTCTCTGACGGAGCGTTTTCGGCAGATTGACGAGACCGCAGAGTACAACCAGCTCAAGGTGACTGCCGCCATGCAGGAGTGCCGGGTTTCGGAAGCCTGCCTGCTCGGCACCACCGGGTACGGCTATAATGATCTGGGCCGGGATACTCTGGAACAGGTCTATGCGGCGCTTTTTCATACGGAAGATGCCCTGGTGAGGCCGCAGATCACCTGCGGTACACACGCGCTGGCACTGGCGCTGATGAGCAATCTGCGCCCCGGCGATGAGCTTTTGTCCCCGGTGGGCAAGCCTTATGATACACTGGAGGAAGTGATCGGTATCCGCCCCTCGAAGGGCTCCTTAAAAGAATACGGTATTTCCTACCGTCAGGTGGATCTTCTGCCGGACGGCTCTTTTGATTATGATGGAATACGGGCCGCCATACAGGAAAAGACAAAGCTGGTGACGATCCAGCGCTCCAAAGGCTATCAGACAAGGCCCACGCTTTCGGTCACCCGGATCGGAGAACTGATCCGCTTCATCAAAGACATCCGGCCGGATATCATCTGCATGGTGGATAACTGTTACGGAGAGTTTGTGGAGACCATCGAACCGACCGACGTCGGAGCGGATATGGTCGTCGGCTCCCTGATCAAGAATCCCGGCGGCGGCCTGGCCCCCATCGGCGGCTATATCGCCGGCCGTAAGGAATGCGTAGAGAACGCGGCCTTCCGCCTGACCTCTCCCGGTCTCGGCAAAGAAGTAGGCGCCTCTCTGGGCGTGCTTTCCTCCTTCTACCAGGGCCTGTTTCTGGCGCCCACAGTGACCGCCAGCGCCTTAAAAGGAGCCATCTTCGCCGCCAGCCTGTATGAGAAGATCGGCTTTCGTGTCCTGCCGAACGGACAGGAGAGCAGACACGATATCATTCAGGCCGTTACCTTCGGCTCTCCCGAAGGCGTGATCGCCTTCTGTCAGGGCATTCAGGCCGCGGCTTCCGTGGACAGCTTCGTGACCCCCGAACCCTGGGATATGCCCGGCTACGACGCGAAGGTGATCATGGCCGCCGGCGCCTTTGTTTCCGGTTCCTCCATAGAGCTGAGCGCAGACGGTCCCATCAAGCCTCCCTATGCAGTCTATTTCCAGGGCGGCCTCACCTTCCCCCACGCCAAGCTCGGTATCCTGAAAACCCTGCAGAATCTGATCGACAACGGCCTGGTAACCGACGATTTTCATAAAATATAAGATTTTATTGCTAATTTTTTACCATTTTTTGTATACATAAAAAACCTGTTGTGATAAAATGAGCGTTGAGAAAGGAGAACCTGATTCATATGCGTAAGAATAACTGGGCTTGTTTTCTGCTGATCCTGGCAGGTATCGTCATAGGAGGCTTTATCGGAAGCCTGTTCCCGAGTACATGGCTCAACTACGGGCAGTCCTTCGGATTATCGACCCCTCTGATACTGGATCTTGGCATTCTGAGCGTCACCTTCGGCCTGTCGATCAAGATCACGATCGCAAGCATCCTTGGTATCGCGGCGGCAGTCATCCTCTATCGCTTTATCTGACTGCAGGCATGTATTTCCATGCAGTTTGACTTGAATAGCCTACGGCATATGCAAACAGGTATCTGTACCGGCCCGGCGTACACACGCTTTTGCCGGAGAATCTTCCCCGTCGTTTAAGGAGAGAGAAGCTGTCGGGAAAGAGGTTGAATGAAAACTGACAAGTATGAGAACAATGAATATTACAGGATGCAAAATCTTCCATATGAGAAATTTATTTCCTATGGAAGCCGTGCGCTCACGGATTCGGAACTGCTGGCGATCCTTCTGCGGACGGGAACCCGCGGCATAAGCGCCTGTGAGCTGGGAGAAGAGGTGCTTACGAGGACTGCCGGCTACGGCAACGGCCTTTCGGGTCTGTATCATATACCGCTCGGAGAATTAAGGCAGATCGACGGGATCGGCAAAGTGAAGGCCATTCAGCTTAAGACCATCGCAGAGCTGAGTACCCGTATGGCACAGGCCAAGGCGAAGGACGGGCTGTCTTTTTTGCGGCCGGACACCGTGGCTGCCTACTATATGGAACGTTTCCGGCATGAGAATGTGGAATATATCATGCTGCTTCTCCTGGACAGCGGCATGCATCTGATCGAGGAACACATTCTCTCTAAGGGAACCGTCAATGCATCGTTGATCTCGCCGCGTGAGGTCTTTATCTGTGCGCTGCAGGCACAGGCGGCCGGCGTGATGCTGCTTCACAATCATCCGGGCGGCAATCCCGTACCCAGCGACAATGATTTCAAGGTCACGGAGCGGATCAGACGGGTGGGACAGCTCACGGACATACCGCTCATTGACCATATCATCATCGGTGACAACCGGTATTTCAGCTTCAAAGAAGAGAATCTGATGACGCAGACTGCATAAGAAGAATCCTGTGAAAAACTTTTAGCGTAATTCAAAGCAGAAAGAGAGGAAGGCTTAAGTGGCTAACAACGCATTTGGAATTGATCTGGGGACAAGCAACATCAAAATATATAACCGTGCGGACGACGAAGTCTTCGTGGAGAAGAACATGATCGACAATGAGAACAAGAACAAAATATTAGCTTCCGGGGACTACGATTTCGAGATGT
>VSOD01000235.1 GCA_009774655.1 Lachnospiraceae bacterium | reverse complement strand
AGAGAAAAATCAAGTGTTTTATGCTGAATCTTTATTTCTTTTATCGCATGTTCCGGCAGCGGGACCGTTTCTGCGCCCACTCCGGCGGCGCATTCTTCGATCCGGCGTGCCGCCTCCTTCTGTCCGGCCGGATAGACCACAGGAACACCCGGCCGCAGGATCCCCGCCTTCTCTCCGGCGATCTCCCAAAGCGTTTCCCCCAGATATTCCGTATGATCATAGCCAATGGACGTGATCACGCACATGTCTTTTCGCTGTACGGAATTGGTGGCATCCAGCCTGCCCCCAAGGCCGGTCTCCAGCACCACATACTCCACGCCTTTTTTCTCAAAAAAAACCATCGCCATAAAGAACAGGAATTCAAAAAAACTGGGGTGGTAGGACTCCTGCACAAGCTCCGGCGGCAGTGCGGAGAGCTTTTCCCGTACCGCTGTAAAAGCCTGCAGAAACTCTTCCTCCGTAGCAATCACCCCGTCCGCCACAAGCCGTTCCCGCATCGAAACCAGATGGGGTGAAATGAACATGCCCGCAGAAATCCCCGCCTCGCGAAAAACCGAACACAAATAAGCACAAACGGAACCTTTTCCGTTTGTGCCTGCCACGTGAATGATCCTGCAATGCTGCGCCGGGCTGCCAAGATGTGCCAGGAACCTTACCGTATCCTCCATGCTGTTCTTGCCGGTAAACCTCGGAATGCTGTTGATATAGCGTTCCGCCTCTTCATAAACACTGACCTCTTCCGTCATCCTCTTTTTCCAATCCATCCCTGTAAACTGTATCTTCACGCACAACACACCGCACCGTTGTCAATGTACGATCACATTGCCTTCCAGCACGCCGTTGTCCGCCGTATAGATCATAAATCCCGTGCCTCTGTTTAACGTCAGCTGTTCCACATTGACACCGATCACCACATTGCGGTAGATGTTGCCGTCCACCTTGATGTAGGCCCCCTGGCTTTCCTCCATCAGGATCTCCAGCATTTCCTTCTCATCCCGGATTTTTCCCAGTTCTTCCGCAAGGCTCTCCTTTATTTTGTCCTGTTCAACCATTCTGATCTCCGCCGCCATGGACATTCCGAAGCCGCCCATACGCTTATCCCGCGAACCGTCCGACAGATCCGCCAGCTTATCCTTAAGCTCGCTCTCCTTACGCCGCAGTTCCAGATACCGCTCGTAGGAGCGCTGCTCGTAACCGCTGTGCAGGATCGTCTTCACCTCCGCATCACTGCCCGCCGTCATTGCTTCAATGCCTTTAAATCCGTGCACATAGCCGCCGATCACAGCGCCCTTCTTACCGGTGGTGATCACCTTATCCTCCGCGGAGATATTGGCATTCAAAATAGTATTGGACTGCACGGAGCCTCCGGCTACCACCGTCGTATTCTCGATGAAGTCAGCAAAAACATTGCCCTTGGCCGATATACTGCCGCCGCCCTGTATGCCGCGGCTGATGATCACATCGCCGCCCGCGATCAGCGTCGCACTGCCCGCCGTGCCGTGGATCTCAATGTTACGTCCGGAGCGGATCACAACGCCGTTCTCCACATTGCCGTTGATGATCACATCGCCGAAAAATTCCACCTTGCCCACGATCAGCGTCACATCCCCCGCAACCTCATGGACTTTCTGGATATCGATCTTACCGTTCTTGGCCTCGATCTTCCCATCGGTCTGCGCAAAATATTCATCGCCGACGCGCTCTACCCCCTTGCCCCGCAGCGGCAGAAGTTCCTTCGGCGCTTTGGCCTTGACTTCCACGCCCCGCACCGTATAACCGTCGCTGCCCGGTTCGGCATGATGATAGACCGCAACCTTCTCGCCGCTGTGCACATTGTGAAGTGCGCTCATACTCGTGTAATCCACCGTGCCGTCTTCCCTGATCTTGGGCACGCCGTACTCTTCCGGTGTGAAAAGGTACTCGAACCAGCCGTCCTTCCCTTTCTGGACTTCTTTCCCTTTCGCTACCAGAATCTCTCTCTCATAGACCTTCTTCTTAATCATCGCGGACAGATTAGAACTGTGGTATCCCGTGATCACACCGTTGCGCTCCAGATAAGTGATCAGCTCATTCTTCGTATAGGTCTGGCCGTTATCCGGCGGTGCAAGATAAAGCCACGCTGTCATTCCGTCCTTCTCCACCCGAAGTCTCGTGCCTCTGGCCAGATTCGTACCGCAGGGATCCCAACCGAAATCCACCGTCTTCTTCCCGGCCGCCCCGGCATTCTCCCCTTCATCGCCCCCTATCCTGGAATTCTTAAGGTTGTTCATCTGTTCCCGGGAAAATTCTATCTCACCCACGCGTTTACCCTCACCTTCTCCTGTCTCTGCAAACTCGCTGCTGTCCGGGCATGGACATGTATGACCTTCTCTGTCAACACATCCATGCCGGAAACAGAAATTTGTTATGCCGTTTACTATACCATAACTTTACACCAAATCCACTCACTTTTCCAGTCCTATTTCTTCAACCGCAACAGCGGCGTTACTATTCACGGTGCCCTGCCCCCTGTTGCAGACTAAACCGTAACCTTTAACTGTCCCAGCCGCTCCTGCACCTGCGACAGCATCTGTGTATACTTCTCCAGCTTCGCGCGCTCTTCCGCAACCTTCGCTTCCGGCGCCTTCGCCATGAACTTTTCATTGTTCAACATGCCGTTGACCCGCGCAAGCTCACCCTGCAGCCGCTTTTCCTCCTTCTCAAGCCGCTCGATCTCCTGCCTGATGTCTACCAGCTCCGCAAACGGAATGTACACCGCCGCATTGGGGACCACCACCGATACCGCATCCTGTGCGATACCGCTTCTGTCCGCCTGTACTGTCACCCCGGAAGCGCCCGCCAGAGAGGCAAAGAACAGCCTGCCCTCCTCAAAAACCTTTCTCACCGCTTCCGCCTCGCTGACTACGAACACCGCCGCCTTTCTGCCGGGCGCCACATTCATCTGCGTGCGGATATTACGGATACCGCGCACCGCTTCCTTGATCAGCTCAATGGCCTTCTCCTCGGTCTGATACTCCTTCTCTTCAGTATATGCCGGCCAGCTGGAGATCATTATGGACTCTTCTTCGCTCTGGATCGTGCAGAAGATCTCCTCGGTAATAAAAGGCATATAAGGATGCAGCAGTTTCAGCGCGTCGATCAGCACATGCTTTAACGTCCACAACGCAGCATTCTTGCTCCGGGCCGCACGCTTCCCGCTCCGGCCGGCATCATCAGCGCCGTCCTGCTTCCCGCCGTCTGCCGCTCCATCGGTGCCGTCCTGCTTCCCGGCACCGGTCATAGCCCCGGCATCCTCCCCTTCCGTCTCACGCTGGTACAGGCGCGGTTTCACCATCTCAATGTACCAGTCGCAGAACTCGTCCCAGATGAAATCGTACACCTTCTGTACCGCAATGCCCAGCTCGAAATGATCGATATTCTCCGTCACCTCTTTTACCAGCGTATTCAGTTTCGACAGAATCCACTTGTCGGCAGGCTCCAGACTCTCTTTGATCCGGTCATAGGAAACCTCCCATCCGCGGCCGCCTGTCTTCTCCTGCGTCTGCTCCATGTTCATCATAATGAAACGGGAAGCGTTCCACACCTTGTTGGCAAAGTTCCGGCTGGCTTCCACTCTCTCATAGTAGAAACGCATGTCATTGCCCGGCGCATTGCCCGTGATCAGCGTCAGGCGCAGCGCGTCCGCTCCATACTTGTCAATGATCTCCAGCGGATCGATGCCGTTGCCCAGGGATTTACTCATTTTGCGCCCCTGGGAATCCCGCACCAACCCATGGAACAGCACCGTATGAAAAGGCTTCTCTCCCATCTGCTCATACCCGGAGAAGATCATCCGGATTACCCAGAAGAAAATAATGTCATAGCCTGTCACCAGCACATCCGTCGGATAGAAATATTTCAGATCCTCCGTCATTTCCGGCCAGCCCAGCGTGGAGAAAGGCCACAAAGCGGAAGAAAACCACGTATCCAGCGTATCCGGATCCTGGGTAAAATGAGTGCACCCGCACCCCGGGCATTCTGCCGGCGTCTGCCTGGCAACTACCACCTCACCGCACTCGTCACAGTAATAAGCTGGAATCCGGTGTCCCCACCACAGCTGACGGCTGATGCACCAGTCGCGGATATTGTCCGTCCAGTTAAAGTACGTCTTATCCATACGCTCGGGAATCAGCTTAACATCACCGTTCCTGACCGCCTCCACCGCGGGACGGATCAGTTCGTCCATCTTCACGAACCACTGTTTCTTGATCATCGGCTCGATGGTCGTCTTACAGCGGTCATGGGTGCCTACGTTGTGGGAATAGTCCTCGATCTTCACAAGCAGCCCTTCCGCTTCCAGTTCCTTCACGATCTGTTTTCTCGCCTCGTAGCGGTCCAGACCCGCGTATCTGCCGCCGTTTTCGTTGATGGTAGCGTCGTCGTTCATGATATTGACTTCCGGCAGGTTATGACGCTTCCCAACTTCAAAGTCGTTAGGGTCATGAGCCGGCGTGATCTTCACCACGCCCGTACCGAACTCCATATCCACATATTCGTCTTCCACCACCGGAATCGCTTTGTTGACGATGGGCAGCCAGACCATTCTTCCTTTCAGATAAGTATATCTCTCATCCTTCGGATTCACTGCCACGGCAGTATCGCCCAACATCGTCTCCGGACGGGTAGTGGCAAACTCCAGGAACTCCGTCTTACTGGGCGCACCGTTCTCGTCCACCAGCGGATACTTGATATGCCAGAAATGACCTGCCTGCTCCTCGTACTCCACTTCCGCATCGGAAATGGACGTATTGCATACCGGACACCAGTTGATGATCCTGCTGCCCTTGTAGATCCAGCCTTTTTCGTGCATCTTGCAGAACACCTCGGTGACCGCCCTGTTGCAGCCCTCGTCCATGGTAAAGCGCTCCCTGTCCCAGTCGCAGGAAGAACCCATCTTTTTCAGCTGGTTGATGATGCGCCCGCCATATTCCTTCTTCCACTCCCAGGCACGTTTCAGGAATCCCTCGCGGCCCAGTTCTTCTTTGCTGGTTCCCTCCTCTTTCAGCTTCTCGATAATGCGCACCTCGGTGGCAATGGAAGCATGATCGGTGCCCGGCTGCCAGAGCGCATTGTACCCCTGCATTCTTTTATAGCGGATCAGGATATCCTGCATGGTATTGTCCAGCGCATGTCCCATATGCAGCTGTCCCGTGATATTCGGCGGCGGGATAACGATGGTAAAAGGTTTCTTCGTCTCGTCCACCTCGGCGTGGAAATAGTTCTTGTCCATCCACTTCTGATACAATCTGTCCTCCAGCCCCTTCGGGTCGTAAGTCTTTGCCAGTTCCTTGCTCATGTCGTGTCCTCCTGTATAAATCCTTCTTTGTTCTTACTTCTTCTTTGTTCTTACTTCTTCACAGTTTTTAGTTGCTTTTTCGCCCGGCGCAGTGCGGTCATTGCTTTTTGTCATATGGAAAATTCATAAAAATTTCCCATATAAAAAGCCCTCTGCTGATCCTGTCACAGCAAAGGGCGCATCATGCGCGGTACCACCTTGGTTTCTCACTCATCGATTCTCAAGCTGACTCTCCGGCCGCCGAATGTGCGATCGATCCAAGATCCATCTTCCACCGCCTGCCGTCGGATATCCTTTCAAATCTGATCCGCTAACGGGGATCGGGCGGGAACATCTACTAAGCTGCCTGCCAAAAAACTGCAATGCACCTTCCATTCAACATTCCGGTTCCGAAGCTACCTTCCACAATCCCTCTCCGAAGCAGCCTTCCAGCCTGCGGCTGCTCTCTCTGGCGGCGGTCAAAAGTGTACTCCTCTTCGTCATCACCTGTAAATTTTAATAGTATTATAACTTCAAACTCTTTTTTTTACAAGAAAAATCATTCTAAAATCATTCTCTGTGATTCTTTGAAATGACTTTGTTACGATTCATGGTGAACTGTAACCTGACTTTTACTGATTTTGAGGCCGTTCCTGTGCGTACCTCTGCAGGTACTTCCGCAGTCCCTCCGCCGCCGCGCTCTTCCCCCTGCCGCTGTCATAGACCAGCCGGATCTCCCGTCCGGGCGGTTCACAGTCAAGCGGGATCCGCACCAGCTGTCCCGCATCCAGCCAGGGCTGTGCCATCCGTTCCGGCACGAATCCGATCCCCATGCCTGCCCGGATCAGCGGAATCAGCAGATCGGAAGTCGCCACCTCCGTATCCGGTTCGATATCCACATTCTGCCGGAAAAAGAATGCCCGGTACAGCTCACAGGTCGCCGTGCCGCTGCCGATTCCCACCCACGGATACGCCTGCAGATCCTGCAGACTCCACGGCCCGCAAAGCACTCCGCCGCAATGCCCTGCTTCTCCCGTCTTCGCCTTCCCTTCTCCCAGCCTCCGGTACGGCTCCCCGCCCGCCAGTATCTCCCGGAATCCGGTCAGCTCTCCGGCCACCAGATGCCCCGTCGTCTCGAAAGGCGTGGTGATCACGGCCAGATCCAGCCTGCCATAAGCAAGCCGCTTCAAAATATCCGGCGTGGTATGATTGTGAATCTTGATCCTGACTCTCGGACAGGTTTCCTTAAACGACCGCAGCGCATCCAACAGAAAAAGATGCAGCGCCGTCTCCGTCGCACCGATCTCCACCGTCCCCGTGCCGTCAAGAAGCTGTGCCCCGCTCCTGTCTCTTATAACAATCTCA
>VSOD01000234.1 GCA_009774655.1 Lachnospiraceae bacterium | reverse complement strand
ATATGGACTCTCTGCGGGACTGGGGCTATGCCAGAGACTATGTGGAATGCATGTGGATGATCCTGCAGCATGAGACGCCGGAGGATTTCGTGATCGCGACGGGGGAACAGCATACGGTACGTGACTTTACGGAGAGGGCTTTTGCCTGCAACGGCATTACGCTGCGCTGGGAGGGAACCGGCGTGGAGGAGAAAGGCTATGACGCTGCGACGGGCAGGATGCTCGTGTGCGTGAACCCGCAGTGGTTCCGTTCGACGGATGTGGACAATCTGTGGGGAGATCCCACCAAAGCAAAGACTGTGCTTGGCTGGGATCCGCAGAAGACAAGCTATACGAAACTGGTTGAGATCATGGCGGAGCATGACCGCCGGCTGGCAAAAAGGGAAAAGAAGTTGAAAGAAACGGAGGCATTATCATAATGGAAAAAAATGCAAAAATATATGTGGCGGGACATCGGGGGATGGTTGGATCCGCGATCATCCGGGAGCTGGAACGGCAGGGCTACACCAATATCATCACCCGCACGCACAGGGAGCTTGACTTATGCCGGCAGGAGGCGGTGGAAACGTTCTTTGCCGAGGAGAAGCCGGACTATGTATTTCTTGCCGCGGCCAAGGTGGGCGGCATCGTGGCGAATCAGGACGCGCTGGCGGATTTCATGTACAGCAACATGATCCTGGAGATGAATGTAATACATTCCGCATGGAAGAATGGCTGCAGGAAGCTGGAATTTCTCGGCTCCTCCTGCATTTATCCGCGCATGGCGCCGCAGCCCATGAAAGAAAGCTGCCTGCTGACTTCCGAACTGGAGAAGACCAATGAGGCTTATGCGCTGGCGAAGATCTCCGGCTTGAAATATTGTGAATTTCTGAACAGACAGTACGGCACGGATTATATCTCTGTCATGCCTACCAATCTCTACGGGCCTAATGACAATTATCATCCGACGCACAGCCATGTACTCCCGGCCCTGATCAGACGTTTCCATGAGGCCAAGGTGGACGGGCTCTCCGAGGTGACGTGCTGGGGCGACGGCTCTCCGCTGCGCGAATTTCTGTATGTGGACGATCTGGCGAATCTGTGTGTGTTCCTGATGAACAACTACAGCGGGGACGAGACGGTCAATGCCGGTACGGGCAAGGAGCTGACAATCAAGGAGCTGACGGAGCTGGTGGCGAAGGTGGTAGGCTACGAGGGAGAGATCAAGTGGGATACCAGCAGACCCAACGGGACACCGCGGAAGCTGCTTGACGTCTCCAAGGCTGCGGCGCTGGGCTGGACTTACAGGACAGAGCTGGAGGACGGTATCCGGCTTTCTTATGAAGATTTCCTGAACAATCCGATGCGCGCAGAGCGTTAAAAAATGGTATACTGACATAAGAACGCCGGCAGTGTTTAAAGCAGCAGGCGGCAATGCCGGCAGAGCGGCAGAGGCCGGTTACAGAAAGGGCGAGGATTTATTCGGTTATGTATCACAGAAAATCAAGACTGGAGAGTTTGATCATCATGGCGCTGGACTGTATCTGCATTACGGTCAGCCTGATTCTTGCCAATTATATCCGGAGCGGCAGTCTGTTCCGCAGCGACAATGAGCGTATGGATTTCAGTATGCTCCTTGTGGCCTGTCTGACGGTTTTTCTGGCCATGAACCTGCTGCGCAATATGAACCGGAATATGTTTTTGAGAGGGCCGCTGCATGAGCTGATATATATCATCCGCAACAATGCGTTTGTGTTCGCGGGGGCGGCCGTGATCCTGTATTTTCTGAATCTGCTGGATGCCTATTCCAGGCTGGCCTTTTTCTATTTCCTTGTCATCGACTGTGGGCTGATGCTCGTAGTACACCAGTTCTGGAAAAAAGTGCTGCCTTTTCTCTATAAACGGTTCGGGGAGACGAGGAAACTGCTGGCGGTGACGGACTCAAATTTTGCTGCGGAGCTGGCGCAGGATCTGAAAAATATGCGGGATTTCAGCTATGAACTCACGGGCATCGTGGTTCTGGGCGGTGAAGAAGGCGGCACAGAGTATGCAGGGATTCCGATCGTTTCCGATGAAAAGGGGCTGATCGACTACTGCAGGGGCGCCTCACTGGATGAAGTGATCATTGCGGTGGGCAGTGAGAGAAAGAAAACGGTACTGGCGGATATGGAAATCCTGGCCGAGATGGGAATCACCATCCACTATCAGATTCCGGTGCCGGATCTGTGCGGGGCAAGGCAGAAGGAACTGTCCCGTTTCGGGCGTTTCCATACGGTCACTTATGCAAACAGGGTGGCGCCGGTCGGGCAGCTTGTGCTAAAACGTCTGCTTGACATTTGCGGGGCCCTGGTAGGATGTGTGATCCTTTTGCTGCTGACGGTCACCATGGGGCCGCTGATCAGACTGGAATCGCCGGGACCTGTCTTTTTCTCCCAGAAAAGGGTCGGGCGCAACGGGCGCATTTTTAACATGTACAAGTTCCGTTCCATGTACGCGGATGCGGAAGAGCGCAAAAAGGAACTGATGAAACAGAACGAGATGAACGGGCTGATGTTTAAGATCGAGAATGATCCCCGCATCACGAAGATCGGCCGCTTTATGCGTAAGACGAGTCTGGATGAATTTCCGCAGTTCATTAATATTCTGAAAAGCGATATGTCTCTGGTGGGGACGCGTCCGCCGACGCTGGATGAGTTCGCCCAGTACAGCCCTTATCACAAGAAGCGTCTCAGCTTCCGGCCGGGGCTTACCGGTATGTGGCAGGTAGGCGGCAGAAACGATATCACGGATTTTGAGGAGATCGTCAAGCTGGATGTGGAGTATATAGACAACTGGTCCTTTATGCTGGATGTGAAGATACTGCTCAAGACGGTGCTGGAGGTGTTTAAAGGAAGCGGCGCCAGATAAACGATAAGATATGGTAAACGAAATTTCTAATGTCGTTTACTATAGATAAAATAAGAAACAGCCTGTGCCGTTAAGCGGGATGCTTTACGGGCAGGCTGTTTTGCCGGTATGGTTTGCATAAGGTCATGGCTGCGGTCGCAGCTTGTTGATCTCACGGTCGTAAGTAAAAATGCCGTTCACTTCTTCTTCCACGTCGGAAAGCTGTGTGTAGATACTCGCGCACATGCCTTCCGGGATCTGGTCTTTTACTTTGCGCAGTCGTTCTTCAAATGCTTCTTTCAGGCCGGCAGCATCTTTGCAGGTGCCGTATCCGTACAGTTTCGTGCAGGCGCTGTGACCGGGAATCTGTAGCGAGTAGCCGCCAAACTCTGACAGGACCGTGGCCCGCCGTGCTTCCGGCGCGAATTTCATGCGGAAGAAATAGTGATGGATACTCTGCAGATCTCCGCCGCTCTGGTCGAACCACCCGCTGGCCTGATCGATCAGGCGGCTGTTGTCGCAGCTTCTTGCAATGCGGGTAACCGCCCTGGCATGAAACTGACCCCAGCCTTCATTGAAGATCACCCACACGGCGATGCTTGGATGGCCTTTTAAAAGGCGGATGGTCTCTTTCATCTCCCGCACAAATTCGTGCCGCCCCCGCTTGTGCGTTCGGGACAGCAGATGCAGACAGGTGTCCGGTATTTTGCACTGACTGAGGTTTAAAAGCGTGGCCGCATAAGTCACGAACCAGTGTTTGTAATGAGAACCGCCGTTGACCATATCCTGCCACACGATCATGCCCAGACGGTCGCAGTGGTAGTACCAGCGCTGGGGCTCGATCTTGATATGCTTGCGAAGCGTGTTGAAGCCCATTTTTTTCATTTCTACAATATCAAACTGCAGGGCTTCATCGGAGGGCGCCGTGTAGAGGCCGTCCGGCCAGTATCCCTGGTCCAGCACGCCGTTCTGGAACTGGGGCTGTCCGTTCAGGCAGATACGCGGGATACCGGTTTGATCCGGCTTCACGGTGAAGCTGCGCAGGGCAAAGTAACTGGTAACCTGATCCGCACCCATGGTGACCGTAAAGTAATACAGGTACGGCTCGTCGCAGGTCCAGGGGCGTATGACAGGCAGCCGGATCGTCAGTGGGTGATTGGAAAGGCCGGTCTGTTCAGAGATGATTTTGTTCGCAGCCGCGGCCGCAGCGGCAGGTTTTATGCCGGAATCCTGTGGAGCTTCGGAAGTCTCTGCGCCGACGGATCCTGTGGCGTATTCCGTATTCTGGTATAAAGCCGGTTCCCTGATCTGAATTTTGACCGGCAGATCGGAAGCAGAACGGATCAGAAGCTGCACAGTACCTTTGTCAAGGTCGGGTTCGGCCGTGATTTCCTGCACGTGATCCGCGGGCACATATTCCATCCAAACGGTCTGCCAGATGCCGCTCTGGGCCGTGTAGAACATGCCGCCCCGTTTCAGCTTCTGTTTGCCTCTGGCATGACAGGAGGTGTCGCTGAGATCCCGCACGGCAAGGACCAGCTCCCACTCGGCGGAAACCACGCCGTAGGATGTGATATCCACGGAAAAAGGAAGGTAGCCGCCTGTGTGGCGCGCAGCCTCTTTTCCGTTTACGTATACCCGGCAGGCCTGGTCCACTGCCCCGAAGTGCAGGAGCAGACGACAACCCGCCGCCGGTTTATGGGAATCAGGCGTCAATTTATGCCGATCTACGGGCAGTTTTGTGCGATACCACAGGTATTCATCAGGTTGCAGCTGCCGGTTGACGCCGGATAAGGCGCTTTCCGGTGAAAAGGGCACCAGGATCCTGCCGTCGTAGCGCTGCGGCCTGCAGAACTCTTTCGTAATGGCGTAGTCCCAATAGCCATTCAGATTGATGTAACTGTCTCTTTGCAGAAGCGGGCGGGGATATTCCTGTAGAACGTGCTCACAGTCGAGTTCCTTTCCCCAGCGGGTGTATAATTGTTTCATCTGTGTCGGCTTCCTTCTGTTCCTTTTGTATTTTCTGTTTTGTTCCAGTTTCTTTTATTCTATTTAGAGTTGAGGTGCTGCGCAGGTCTGTCTGCTGTTTGCAGCACCGTCTGGTAGACGGGCGTGTCAGATCGTGACGGTCAGGCTACGATATTTTGCAGCCAGACGCCTTTTTTCACGAGGACAAACCCGATGATACACTTAATGATATCACCAACCTGCACGAGTATAAAGACTGCTGTGACAGGAAGCGCCGTAAAACGGCTTAATGTGAACGCGATCGTGACGCTGACACACCAGATGAAAACGCTGTCGAACAGGAAGGTGACAATCGTCTTTCCGCCGGAGCGGAGGGTGAAGTAGGAGGCGTGCAGAAAGGCGTTCTGGGGCATAAAGACTGCCGTGATCATGATAAAATATTTGGCCAGTTCGCGCACGTCCGCTCCGGTGTTGTACAGCAGCGGGAAGTAGGGCGCCAGTACAAGCATTACCAGTGCGACGCAGGTACAGCAGAAGACGGAAAAAGCGATCAGCTTGTTGTCCTGATCTCTGGCTTCCGCCATCCTGCCTGCTCCCAGCAGCTGCCCTACGATAATGGCAACAGAATCACCCAGCGCGATGAAGACGATGTTAAACACGTTGCCGATGGTATTGGAAATATTCTGGGCGGCGATCACGTTCAGGCCGCGGACCGAATAGCACTGTGACAGCATGGCCATGCCGGCGGCCCACAGGGTCTCGTTCAAAAGCAGCGGCATTCCCTTGACCAGGATCTTCTGCGCCAGATTGCCGGGCACTTTCAGAGTGGAGTAGAGATTTTCCACAAAAGGATTCAGCTCCTTGTGCCTGTGCGTATAAATCAGGATGATAGACGCCTCCGCATAACGGGATACGACTGTAGCAATGGCGGCTCCCTGAACCCCAAGGGCCGGTGCGCCGAATTTGCCATAGATCAGTATGTAGTTCAGAGCCAGGTTGATGCATACCGCGACGATACCCGCCTTCATGGGCAGCATGGTCTGCCCGCATTCACGCAGGGTACTGGAATAGACCTGTACCATCATAAAAGGCAGCAGCCCGCCGAGCATGATCCAGAGATATTGTTTACCGTAATGCAGTGTGGCGGCAGCGCTCTCTGCGGTGCCGTCGCCCTGCAGATACAGCCGGATCAGCTGATCACCGGCCAGCAGGAAAAGCACGGTGGTAAAAAGTGTGATAGCGGTGACGATCCATATTTTAAAGCGGACGGTCTGCCGGATTCCTTCCTGGTTTTTCTGTCCAAAATACTGTGCCGTGAAAATACCCGCTCCGGACACGCCGCCGAACAGGCACAGATTGTAGACAAAGATCAACTGGTTAACGATGGCGACACCCGACATCGGCTCCGTGCCGACCCGGCCGATCATAATGTTGTCCAGAAGACCTACAAAATTCGTAATACCGTTCTGTACCATGATCGGAACGGCAATGGCCAGTACCATTTTATAAAATGCCTTATCGCCGATAAATCGGCGCAGAAAGCCGGACTTTGCGGGTGTCCGGGTTCCTGGATTTGTCTCTGTGATTCTCATGATGAGGTGAATCCTTTCCATTAAAAAATATTTAAAATAGTAGATGCAGGTAATTAAGCATTTTACAATATTCTGAACGGATATGCAACAGGTTTGATCAGATACCTGTTATGATGGGGACAGTTTGTTGCTGTCTGGTTACAGGGATAGTCTGGCGGAGTTTTTTTTGGTCGTTTTTTTGGGAAAAACAGGGAAAATTGCGTTGTAAGAGAATTAAATTGACTACGAAGTGATTTAAAACTACAACATACAGTGAACAGAATATAAAATAAAAACAGGAAAAAAGTACCAAACAGGGGACAGAGAAAGATGTCAAAAGTATGGTACAAAAGCCGAAAA
>VSOD01000233.1 GCA_009774655.1 Lachnospiraceae bacterium | reverse complement strand
AAATTTGTGGGAGCGGTTGACTACTTCATTCATGAAATCCTTGATCAGCGCCCGGTATCTCTTCATATCCTTGATGTCCCGGTGCTTGGCCAGCTTATCACCCTGCCGGGTGATCTCCTCCATCATATTCGCCAGCGCATTCTGCAGCTCCTGCTCCTCGATCCTGCTGACAAGCGTGAACTTGAAAGTACCGTCCGTCTCCTGCAGCTGCGCCGTCTGTTCTACCGGCATCGCCTGCTGCACATTATTGACTTTAATATCCATGCCGGCCGCCTCCCCCTCTTACCATATTGTCCATTTCCCTTAATCCGTCCTGCTCTGTTACAGACGTTGCTTTCACTTTGCGTCGTATTCTTACTGGTGTTTCCGTCTAAAAAGATGCTGCTCTGTTACCGTTATTACCCAGAAGTCAGATGTTATCCTTTAGATAGCCGGTTATTTCTTCCAGACACTCTTCCAGATCGTTGTTATAGAACCTTTTTACGATGCCCGCCTGCCTGATCCTCTCCTCTGAAAAATCCTCCGCATCTGCCAGAAATCTTCTGCACATCTCCTCATATTTGGGCTGGTCCTGCGCCTTCTCCCGATCCAGCGCCCGCTGCAGCCGAATACCGTCATCCAGCTCGATCAAAACCGGCAGCACCCTGTCCGCACCGTAGAATTTCTGTATCTGCTCATATGCCTCCAGTGTAGTGATCATCATGTAAGAGCACCGCTCCAGATCGACTCTCTCATCCGCGACTGTAAAATACCGCCATAATCCCAGACGGGTATGATAGGCCCTGGCCTCGATCACACTGCCTGCTCCAAGCAGCTTCTGAAAGCCCTCTTCGTCCGTAAAATGATACTCCACCCCGTCTTTCTCCCCGGCCCGGATCGGCCTGGTGGTATATGGGACAATATTTTCCACGATCACTTCATCCTGCTGCAAAAGTTTTTTATAAATTGTGTCCTTTCCCGATGAGCTCCTGCCCATCAGGCATACGATTTTTCCCATAGTGCCAAATACCTTTTACCGATAATTGTCTCTCCTTTAATAATGCCACATTTTTGCCGTAATTTCAAATCATTCGTGCAAATTCCGTAACCGAAAACCAAACTGCCGCAGTCACCTGCACCTGTCCGGCGTCACCGCTATTTTCCCTTCCGCCGTCACACCCTGCAAGTGCAACCCTGCGCACATATATCTTCGGATCTCTTCTGTCAGCGCTTCACTCACCACTTCTCCCGGTACGATCAGCGGTATCCCCGGCGGATACAGATTGATAAAATCAGCTGCCACTCTGCCCGCGGCACCATCAAGCGGCACTTCCTCCCGCTTTCCAAGATAGGCTTCGGCCGCCGTCTGTCCTGCTTCTTCCGCTTCCGATTCTTTTTTCTTCTGCACGGGCTGCTCTGCCCTGTTCTCCGGTATATGCACGGCCGTCAACCCAGTCTCTGTCCGCCGCGCAGTGATCGTGACCGCCCCTGTCTCTATCCTATCATCAATCTCCAACAATGCGGCAGCCAATCTCTGCCAGCCTTCCTCCGTATCCATGATCGTCATGATCGCCAGCACATAACGCTCCGCCGCCATCTCCATCTGCAGATGATATTCCTCCCGCAGCAGGTCATATAACTGCCGGCCGTTCAGCACCCCATTCTTCACGCAGATCAGCAGCTTGCCCATATCCCAGCCTGCTATATGGCTCATCTGCCCTGCATTTGCCGCATTTCCGATTTCCAGATGACGGCAGCCTGCCACTTTTTTACAAAAAGACAGGTATTGACGCTTCATAAATGCAAAACGCTCCGCACCATGAGTTTCCACATAGCGGATACAGGAATCCATGCTGGCCATCAGTACATAGGAAGGACTGCTGGACTGCAGCATGGACAGATATCTGCGCAGCCTGCCGCGGTCAACCCGTTCTCCCTGTACGTGGAGAAGCGCTGTCTGCGTCATGGCTGGCAATGTTTTATGGAGGCTGTGGATCACCAGATCCGCCCCCTGTGACACCGCTCCCGGCAGCACAGACTCATGCAGCCCAAGATGCGCACCGTGCGCCTCATCCACGATCAGGATCTTATGCCGCGCGTGCACCGCGTCCGCCACGGCCCGCACATCGGATAGGATCCCCTCATACGTGGGGGAGGTGATGACAACCGCCCCGCAGTCCGGATATGCCCCGAGCAGGCGCTCTATTTCCTCCGCATCCACACCGCCGCAGATACCATACGCTTCAAGTACCGGCGGCTCATAATAATGAAGCCGAAGCTCCTGCAGAATCGCGGCATGATAGACCGACTTATGGCAGTTGCGCGCAATCAGAATTTCCCCGCCCCGCCTGAGAGCCGTCATGACAGAAGCCAGTACACCGCAGGTACTCCCATTGACCAGAAAAAAGGTTTCCGTCCCTTCTTCTCCATACAGCCTGTTGGCCCGCTGCTGGGCCTTTTGCAGAATCCCTTCCGCATGATGCAGGTTATCAAAACCGTCTATCTCCGTGATATCGATCCCGTAATACTGCGCCATCCCGCCCGCTGCCCGGCTGCGCTTATGCCCCGGCATATGATACGGATAATGATCGCTGCCGCAATAGGCGGACAGCTGCGCATACAAACTGCTTTCTTTTGCCGCTGCCCCGGCCCCGTTTCTCTTTTCATCCATTCTGTCTGTCCCGCTTTTTCCGTCAGGACGCTTTCGCGCCATGCCCCTTGTGCAGCCCGATCGTCTCCATCAAAGAGCAGTATTTGTCCGCAGTGGTCACCACCCACGCCTCCCTGCAAGTGGGCGGCACAACAGACAGAGGCCACATATGCTTCCGAATGATCTCCCGCTGCCTGTCGGTAAGTTTATACTCCTTCTCCGCATTGCGCAGCGCGATGCCCGGATGCCAGAATCCATGCAGCCGCTTCCGCTGCGGAATCTGCGTCTTGTCATGCCAGTCATAGAGAAAATAATCGTGCAGCAGAGCGCCTCTGATCAGATCGTGCTTGTTGCAGCCCAGCCGGAACTTTTTATTCAGCAAAAGACTGTACCTGGCCACATTCATGACATGGCTGTACACCGTCATATTGCCGTGCTGGATATGCCGCCGCGTCCCCTTGAAATTTTCCGAATTCAGAATGTCCGAACCATGCTCCCGCAGCAGCGCACGGAGCCTTTTCTGCCTCTCGTACAATCTCTGAATACGCTCTCTTCTCTTCTGTCTCCGTTTGTCAAAAAAGTCCATACAAAGTATCCTTCCTTTCAAGCCTGTCTCATTTTACATGAACCTTCTTATTCATTTCCTGTATTCTCTATCAGTGTATGCAGCTGCGCGGCCCTGTGCGCCCAAGTGTGCCCGGCTTTGGCCAGACGGTATCCCTCGTCCGCAATCTGCTGCATCCGGTCCGGATCCATAAGCAGCTGCCCCGCGATTTCCGGCAGCTTCTCTATCTCTTTCAGGGAATAAAGACTGCAATCCACATTGTCATGCAGTATACCGTCCAAATATATGCTGCTGTCCGTCAAACATACGGCGCCGTTCAACATTGAATTAAAGATCCTGTCATGGGCCCCGTCCTTAAACCACGGCATCACATTCAGTGAAATCTTCGCCTGACAGAGCTTTTTTAAACATCCTGCAGAATCCAGATTGTTCATCAGGATCAGATTCTCCTCATGCCGGCAGGACAGCTGGTCCCATCCGTCCCCGAATACATGCACCTTGATGCCCGCATCCACCAGCTCCTGAACAATCCTGCCCCGCAGCGTATACCGCACATACAAATCTATGAATGTGAGCGCCGCCATCGTCTTTTTCAATTCCTCTTCCGGCACTTCTCCCAGTTCGTCTCTCAAATGGGCCTCCGCCACCTCTTCCACCGTTCTGTGCGGGTTGGCAAACAGATCGTCGATCATTCCATAATAAAAGGCCGTATACTCATCATCAATTCTGGTGATAAACCGCTCAAAGGTCTTCGGCACGCAATAGTTACCGACCATCATGACATCATATCTGCGGCACGTCACCGGCACCCTGGATTTATTCGGATAAAACTCCGTCCCCGCCAGCGGCAGATACGGCCCTCTGACAATCTCCGGAAAAAACCGCCGCATATATTTTTCATGATTCCGGTCTATACTGATATGATGATAATTGGCCGGGACTTTTTCCAGAAAATGATGGTAGTACATCGGGTGGTCCACAACTATATTGTAACTCGGTATGTCAAGCGCGTCCCACATCATTCTGTCATTTTCATCCAGAAAAAAGGCTTCTCCGCTCATGCCGTGGAAATTAAAATTGATCAGCACCGTATTGCCTTTTTCAAAAAAACGAAAAAATTTCTCCGTGCTGCTCCAGGGGCTGCTCAGATCATAGATAAAAACATCATGCCCAAGCTGCTGCATTGCCTCGGCAATCTGCCTCGAAAAATACCCCTGTGTCTCAATATCGCCCTCAAAAAACATGATCTTTTTCATTATATTCCCTCACCGCAGATAGTGTCCTCTTCCCGTCTGTACTTTATATCGGTCTCTCTTCCTTATCCCGATATACTAAAAGAGTAATAAGAAAGCTGGCCACAAAAGCGACAACTCCGATTATGATCGCCTTCACCAGATTTCCCGCCTCATCCACACTGTAGAACATCAAAATGGACGACATGCTTGCAAAAGTAAAAATGTAACAGTGCACCGTCAGGATTCCCTGCACGATACCGGCGATCATACAGCCCAGAACATTGCCGATCATCGGCGTTTTCTCCTTAAAGCATATACCGAAGATGGACGGTTCGGCAATACCTGTAACCAATACCGTCACCATGGCGCTGGCCGCCATCGTCTTTTTCTCTTTCTGCTTCGACCGCACACACACGCCCAGATCACATCCGCCAAGCGACATGTTCGCGGCAAAAAGCGCCGCCATAATGCCGTAATCCACGCCCGTAAGACCAATCTGTGTGATCGCCAGCGTCATAAAGATCCAGTGCATACCCGTAGAGACCAGCAGCAATGTCAACGCACAGAAAAGTCCCCATGCCACTACCGGCGCTTTTACCTGCATATTGTTCAATGCATCTGCCAGCGCATTGCTGATCAGACTGACCGCAGGCTCTATCACCAGAATTCCCAGCAGAGACGTCAGCAGGATCGCACAGGCCGCCAGAAAATAGGGCTGCAGGCTCTCCCGGATCAGCCGCTTTAATACCCGCACGATGTGAGATGTACAGTAAATCAAAAGAATAATCGGTATCACGCTGTAAGCATAAGTCGCCGGCACTACCGGAATGCCCAGAAACGTTACTTTCTCACCGCTCTCCATCAGCTCCGAAAAATCAGGAAGCAGCATCACACAGACGCTTATGATCGCGATCAAAGGATCCGTCTCAAAATGCTTTGCCGCAGAATAAGCTACCAGAACCGGCAGAAAATAAAACGGCGCCGTGGCGATTGCAGACAGAATCGTCTCTGTCGTTCCGGATAAAATATGAAATGCACCGAGCAGCAGCACGATCATCTTGAAGATACCGCCGGCCAGCACGATCGGAATGATCGGTGCCATACATTCACTTATATGATCGAATAGTGCCGAAAATTGTCTCTTTATCCTGTCCATTTCTGTACTCCCATAATTGCTTTGATCCGGTGCGTACAGGCTGCCCTGAAATTGTGCCTTCGGTTCTGTAAAAGTTTCTGTATATTTGTTATGTCGTTTACTATACCATACGCCCACATAATAGTATCATACTCCGCTGTAAATTCCTATAAAAAATTACCCTACGGCGTTAAGAAAAATCATTTCATCTGTAAAAAAGCATTAAAAAATCTCTGAAATGCATATGTTTCCATAAGCTGTCAGAGACTTTTGTATTTATGAGGATATTGAGTTGTCTTAATATTACAGCGCTTTACAACTTTTAGACAAAATGCCGTATGAGACACTTTAAGTGTATAATAAGTTTGCGCACCAAAATACACGAAAGAAGTGACTTCATATGACAACCTTATTATATAACGACAAACACATAATGGCAGGCTTTTTCGATATTTTTCTGTTTATTTTTCCTCATTGCCAAGCCTGTGGCCGAAGCCTATTTTTACTTGCCTTAGCCATACTGGTAACGGAGTTCGCAGATTCCATCCGCCCCTTCTACAGACACTTTTTGTCCCGCATAACCGCTTAATGCTTCCTATTATACCTGCTCCTATGCAAAAGTGGACTGCTCCGTTTTTATGAATGTTACTGCCAGGCTTACCCTGAAACTGATTCTGGCAAATCTGAAATCACAGCCGTTCTTCCTTTGCACAGATGACACCATGGTCTCAAAATTCTGGAAGAAATTTGAGGGTGTGTCAGAACTGTTAAGTTATGAACATATAAAACATAAAATACAGTCGAATGATACCATTTGCCTCCATTTCCAAATTTAACCCCACCTCCTATCATGTTGGCGTGTAAAATTTCCATTACAATTACTGCCGCCGCATTTTAAATCTCCCTCATATTTCTCAACCTGTTTTTGGATTCTTTACTCACAATCTTGTTCCGCCAAAACAATTTTCTTTGAACTGTATACTTTAAGTCCTTACTTTCGCATAAGCATTCATGGATCAATATTCTTTCGACAATGTTTTTTTATTCATATCAAACTGTTGGTAATATACTGGAATATTATATCTACTTCGCATTCCTATCAAATATTGCATATCCTGTTGAATAATTTCCAATGCTGTCACAATTATAAGTTTATCAGCATTATTTTTATTTGGGTAATGATTATATTACAAAAGCTGCCCCAATGCCTGCC
>VSOD01000232.1 GCA_009774655.1 Lachnospiraceae bacterium | reverse complement strand
GCCATGATCCGCACAAGGCATGGGTTCACCTACAACCTCAACTCCATACTTTCCCGCCTGGTCTACACAAGGATCCTTTACCCCTCTTCCAAACTCAGCTCTTATAAGGACTCCAGGCGCTTCATCGAACAGCCGGATTTTGAACTGCACCAGATCTACAGGGCGCTCTCCGTGCTGGCCGAGGAGTCCGACTATATACAGGCCCGCCTGTTCAAGAACAGTATGGCTTTGGGGAAACGCAGGACAAAAGTCATTTATTACGACTGTACCAACTTTTATTTCGAGACTGGACAGGCCGAAGATGATAAACAGTTTGGCGTCAGCAAAGAAAACCGCCCCCTTCCGATCGTGGAGATGGGGCTTTTCATGGACCGGGACGGCATCCCCCTGGCTTTCTGCATCAATCCGGGAAATGAAAATGAACAGCAGTCCCTTATACCGCTTGAAAACAAACTCATGGAAAAATTTGACATGTCACAGTTCGTCGTCTGTACGGACGCAGGGCTTTCCTCTAATACAAACAGGTATTTCAATTGCTATGACAAAGAAGACGGGACACGTGACTTTATCACGACCCAGTCCGTGAAAAAACTGAAAAGCCACCTGAAAAAATGGGCCCTCGCGCCGGAAGGATGGCGGCTTTTTGGAAGTGACGGCCGGTCCACATATAACATAGATGAACTGGAGGAAGAGGAATGTCTTGACAGGATCTATTACAAAAATCGGTGGATCAAAGAAAAAGTAGACGTTACCATAGATGGACAGAACAAAAAAGTGGAACTTGAGCAGCAACTCATAGTCACCTATTCCATCAAATACCGTAATTATCTCCGTTCTGTCCGCAGCCGGCAGGTGGAACGTGCAAAAAAGGCAGTGGAGGCAGGCGCAAAAACGGTGGAACGCAAGCGGCAGAACGACCCGAAACGCTTCATTAAGGCAGATCATGCCACACAAGATGGGGAAGCCGCAGAATATACCGCTTATTACATTGACGAAAATGCTATCGCCCAGGAAGAAAAGTACGACGGTTTCTATGCCGTATGCACGAGTCTTGAAGACGGGGTGGAATCCATCATAAAGGTGAACCGGCGTAGATGGGAGATTGAGGAATGCTTCCGTATCATGAAGAGCGAGTTTCAGGCTCGGCCGGTATACCTCAAGCTTCAGGATCGCATTGTGGCACATTTCATCACCTGCTTTATTTCGCTCATTCTTTACAGATATCTGGAGAAAAAACTGGACAACCGCTATACTGTTGGCCAGATCATAGATACACTGCAGGAAATGAATTTCATAAAATATGAAGGGAAAGGTTATCAGCCGACCTATACCCGCACGGAACTGACAGATGCACTTCATGAAGCGTTCGGCTTCTGCACATCCAAAGAAATCGTGCCTGTTAAAAAAATGAAAAAAATTTGTGCCGACACCAAAAGACAGGAAAAGTAACGTGTAACGGCAAAATTTGGAAAAGTCCCACAGGCCAGTAAAATCAAAGCCTCTGAGACTTTTTTATTGTTTTTAGTGTCAAACTCAGGATTCTAGCAAACACAAAGAGGAAAGTCAATAAAACTTTGGCAGCAAAAAATTACACAATATCCCTCTGGCACTATCATATCCATCAGTATTCCATCCGTTCTTCCGGATCATTTTGAATCGCAGGCCGCACGACAGCATCATATCTGTCCTGGTAGCCGGGCGATGAATTATGTGCGATATGACAATACTCTTATGAAGCGTCAAACTTCTGGCCAGACCGATCCGGGCCTTTTCACCTCCGGAAACCTGCAGGGTTTCATTGCTGATCTGTGTATCCAGCGTATACCCGTTTGCAGCGAAAAACCTGTCGAGCTTTACTTTGCTGATTATCGCAGGCAGCTCTTCATCCGTACAGGTTCCCTTCTGATCAAGATTACACCTGATTGTATCGTCGAAAATATAAACCTGCTGCGGCATCAGCAGATTGTTAACAGTCAAAGGCAGCAAAAAAATAAGGATGATCAGAAAACTCATCCAGTGGCAATATAACAACAGCACCGCTGTCAGACCGATTACATTTCTGAACAACGCCTCATAGCTCAATTCGTTGTCCAGAAATGCGCCCGAAAGTCCGGCCATACTCCATGCGATCAGCGGCTCGGAAGATGCCGCAAACAATGCCGTTACTATAATCCGCACGGCATTATTGCGATTTATAAAGACCGATAAAATCCTTTTCATTCCTGTTCCCCCTCCTCACGTGCAGGCAATCTATTTACTGTTCTATCTTTTATAAAATTATTCATAAATATAAGCCGGTCATGGCAAAGTGATTTTGTCATGACCGGCTATTAACCTTACAATAAGCTTATTTTTTCTATTTAATATATTCAATACGCCCTGAACCAGTTATTGTCGCAGAACTTGAAAGGGGTTTTGAAAAAGCTAAATAATAATCTTTGCTTGTATCCAAATCTGTAAATTATTAATTCTTTATAATCTATTCAATAGCTTTCTCTATCCCTAATATTGCGTGTTCTTCTATTTCATCCCTTGACCCCCTTTCTTTTCCTGTTTTACACAACTGATCATTATCAAGTATATATATATAGATGACATTGCCTACACGATTTCGTGGAATTTGAGTAATTCCAGACGTCGAACCATACCTGCCCTGAATTAAAATATTTTCATCAGGTGAAAAGTCACTAAACACTTTCACCGAATACCTTGTAGTTCCAGAATACAAATCCGGATAAGATGTATAAACTGTAATCATAACAGGAGTAACGACAATCCTATCAATTGTATGACCATTTACTTCCTCATTTATCTCATATGTCACTACATCATCTGTATTTGACTTTGTCAATACCGAAAATATCCATTTACCATTAGTAGTTTTAGCATTTATTTCATCAGGCTCTATTCCAATCGAATCTATCTCCATTTCAAATTTAAACTCACTCGGAAAAGCTAAACCATCTAATGAAAACATTTCAATACCCACAAAGGTATATTCATCGTAAAATTGTCCCTCTAAACCCGCAATTCCGAAATCACTCAATTTCTTTCGTTCAGATTCACCTGATATATAGGCAGCACCTTCATAGTATAATTGCCCATTCCTATAATCATCAGGAGATATTTCAGAAAAAGATTTTTCACTTTCAACCACAAATCCTGCATATAAACTTGTTCCATCACAGTAAATTTCCGACAACATTACTGTAATTCCATTATCCACAGCAGTATCCCCTACTTCAAATGCATAATTTGAATATAACCCTGCAAAATCCAGTTTATCCTGAACAAATGCAAATGCACTTCCAAAAAAGGGAATTGTCCGAGCATATACTGGTATGCAAACGTTTATCGCAACAAAAACTATTAAAACACAAGCTACACAAATAGTTATTGTCGTGGAAATTATTTTCTTCATTTTCTCTCTCCTTCTTTTGATTTTATATATGTCATATCCCCTATAGTAATAGTTTCTATTTTTTGTGCATCAAGTACGGTATCGGAAAAACAAATATGCATTTTCTTTTTGTCGTTCATATCATTGCTGACAACAGGCATGTATTTCATTTTTAATGTAAAATACAAACAACATACATACACTTATTACTGACAATATAATAATCCCAATAACGATTTTATTCCTTTTCCTTCCTCTGATATCCGATGGGAAATTTACTGAATAAAATTCCAGCGTTCTTCCTATGGTCATTTATATTATCTTTGTGGTTTTACCATCTTAGTTAGTATAGTACTATTATAAATAGTACGCGCTCCTTTGTCAACTATTAATGTAAGAATTTTTAATGAGGACATTTCCTATAACATAATTGATATTCCAAAATATCATTTATCACATTTCCACATTTGCTGCACCTTCTCGCATTATAACCATATACAATACATCTATCTCCGCTCTTCTCATGTTCTTGTTGTGTCCCATTCACATATGTATGGCTGCACGCCCTCTGCTCCTGCCGTCCCTCGCCGATGTATATATTCCCCTGCATATCCTGGAAATAACTTTCAGCCGGAAGCTCTTTTAGATCCGCTGCATCTACATCCAAAAACAGACTGCGCATCACTTCCTCACTTCCCTTGAACCCTTCCTCTACAAAAAAACCCTCCCCTCGCGTACCATGCTTAATGTTCTCTCCGCTTTGATCCAACACTATAACCGGCTTCTCATATGCCAATACCGGAATCGAACCCGCCAGAGCGGTCACCACCGTGAAGCATACCGCCAAAACTCTCATTCCTGCTTTCAATTTCCTTGTCTTCATCATTAATGATATCCTTTCCTTCACATTTTCCTTACTGCTGCCGAAAGGCGCAGTATACTTAAAACTCTTTCCACTCTCTACCGTGACCATTTCCAGAATTAATTGGCCATACTTCTTCCTCTGCGCTTCTCCACAATGCAACGCGATCTGTTCATCGCAGACATTTTCACTCAACTTACCCAATTCACGGATCAGCCAGTAAACCAGCGGGTTATACCAGTTTAACCCAACTGCCAGCACTCCCAGCAGCTTAAAAAGCGTATCATAATTTTTGATATGCAGCAGCTCGTGCTCATAGATGAACCCGCCTTCCTCATCCGAATATCTCTGCTTTGGCAGTAACAGGACTGGTCGTATAACCCCGATGGACAACGGCACCTTCAGACCCGGATCCCATCTGTACCTTATGTTTCTTCTGATCCCCAATCCGGTTCTTGCCGCTTCCAGCGCTGCCAGCGTCTCCTTAACCGTAATATCCTCACTGGCCTCAAAGAGCATTCTTCTTTCTTTGCCGTAACCGGACAGTTTGAAAAATATGATCGTAACGGCTACGATGCTCCACACGATAAACAATGTGATTTTTGCCGCCATAAAAGGAAAATAGATTTTCCCTTCCCACGTCACTTCAATGAAATTCTGGGCCATATCATACACTCGATTACCTTCCTGATCTATAAACAGAATGCTCTCCTGCGTGCGCTTCTGTACGATATCCTGTGCTATATCCATATAATGTCCCACCTGGACCGGCACCATATAAAAAAGCAAAGCCATAATCAGGATCCGGTATCTATGCTTCGCACCGAAAGACTTTTTCAAAGCCGCCATAAAAATGAGATAAAGAAATACCACCATGCTGCCCGCGCACGTCATCGATCCCAGCAGTTTCATAACCTGTTCTCCTCCAACAGTTTCCTGATCTCTTCCGCTTCTTCCGTGCTGATCATCTCCCCGCCGGACAAAGCACTTACAAAGTTCATAAATGAGCCGTTGTAGGAATCCCTGATAAACTGCTCTGCTCCTTTCTGTTTATATTCCATACTTGTCACCAGCGGCACATACAGATATTTTCAGTCCTTTGAGATCCTGTCAATAAACCCGGCCTGCAGCAGTTTGGCCAGAAAAGTATTCAACGTCTGCTTCTTCCAGTCCTTATCACAGTGTTCGTTGAAATAATCCAGGATCTCCTTGGACGACATCTTTCTGTCTTTCTCCCACAGTAATTCCATGATCTCTTCTTCTGATTTCGTCAAACTATACTTTCCGTTCATTCTATACACCCTTCCTTTCGTCTTTCATCCTGCCTTACAGATCCTATGCTCATACCAGCGTTTCCTGTATGACTATATCTTATATTATTGTACTACACTGAGTAGTATTGGTCAATGCATGAATTCCCCACAGAATCGTATGCGAAATTCTTCCGTCATACAGCTCCTGTCATTCAACAACAGCTCATGGAACAGTCCGGCATATTAACACCCGGAAAAAGAAAAAAGCCGGAACAAATCCCGGCCGGCAATTTAAATCCGTGCGAGCAGCTCGGACGGCGTAAATGCCGTTACCCTGCTCCTGGCAAAATCTTTCACATTTCGCGTAATGATATAATCTGCGTGTAGACGCTCTGCCGTCGCACTCTGGACGGCATCCTCAAAATCATCCCACTTCATCTCTGCAGCACGGATAAGATCCGATACATTGAAATCTGCAAATTCAAAGATCAACGACAACGCCTTCAAAGTCTCCTCAATTTTCTTTGCATCTAATTCCTTCCGCATAACATAGACCAAATTGGCAAACGATAAAACAGAAACACAGCCTCTTGCTTTCTCTGTTTCACATAGTTTCCAGATAACGGTGGAAGTCCGGACATGCGGCTCCCGGTTTTGAAGAACATCCAAAAGAATATTTGCATCAATCAACAACGTCATACTTTTCCCTCAATCTCTCTGACCGAGCCTCATCAAGGTCATGATCCTCTTTCAAAAGGCCGGTCAATGCATCCGTCAGATATGATACGGCAGCATCTTTTGGAATAAAGCGCCCTACCTCCCGGCCATTTTTCGTTACGATGATTTCCTGTCCGGACATGACAAGATTCAGATATCTCCCGAAATTATTCTGCATTTCTGTTGCAGTTGCAGTGATCATGGAATCACCTCCTTTAGCTATTTTCAGTATATCAGGTATTAGCTAATTTATCAATAAATATAGTCAAAGAAAAGGACGCGTTCCCGCGTCCTTTCTCATTACATCCACACTATGCATTTGTTTACTCGTCGTTTGGTTCCAAAAGCGCCTTTTCATAGCTGTCCAGAATAATGCTCTGTATTCTGTCCCGGGTCTCCGAATTGATCGGATGTGCAATGTCGCGGTACTCGCCGTCGTTGGCTTTCTTGCTGGGCATTGCAATGAAAAGACCTTTCTCACCTTCAATTACTTTAATGTCATGAACTACGAATTCATCGTCTATGGTAATTGAGACGATTGCCTTCATCTTGCTGTCTTGAGTCATTTTACGCACGCGGACATCAGTAATTCTCATGAAGCTCAGCCT
>VSOD01000231.1 GCA_009774655.1 Lachnospiraceae bacterium | reverse complement strand
ACCCTACCTCCCCGTTCCTGCGCCGGCGCCTGCTTCACCACTGGTATAGTCTATATACTTTCGTTTTTCCCCAGTCTTTTATATGAACAGTCGGCGTATGTCCCGTTACCAGAAAGATATTCTCTTCCGGATAATATCTTTTGGTGTAATCTGTCCTCTCTTCCAGAAAATCGTATAAATCATACTCATCCATCGCTTTATCCGGCGTAAAATTGCCGAGTCCGGCATGGACAAGTCTATATTCTTTTCCGCTGTTTTTTATCACTTCATATAAAGATGCCCCCGCTATGTAGTCCAGCATGTCCATTTTCTCAGAATAGCTTAGTTTACTAAATTGCTCCGCCGTAACCCGTCCACCATCCTGCAGCCATAAATTATAATCCAAAAGGAGTTCTGTCGTCAAATGCTTATCATAATTCTCTTCCGTAATTTCCACAGACAGTTTTTTCATAAGTGTATACATAATAAAATCATGATTACCCAGGATAAAGATAACATTCGTCCTTTTCATCATATCCTGCAAAACCTTGATCGGTTCCGGCCCACGGTCTACAACATCACCAAGAACGTACAATTCGTCCTTTTCGGAAAACTGAATCTTCTCAAGCAGCATCTGATATTGCTGATAACATCCGTGTATATCTGCGACAATATATCGCATATGGAAACCACCTCCTGTTCATTCCGTTTACTCACATCCTATCGGTTTTAATTCTTTCATGATATATATTTGCATGTCCACAAACGGAAGCATACCCGCTCTTTCCATCAGTCAAAAACGACTCATACGATTCGTCTCCCGTAAAATAACTGCCCATCAGATAGTAATCTTCCTGCATTCTTCTATCCGGCTCCGTTCTCCTCCACATCAAGCAGGCTTTCCGGCTCTCCTTTTATCCGTTTCCATGTCACAAGTTCTTCCGGCGTAAGTATTCCTTCCACAACTATCGGAAGCGGTACTTTCTTCTCCGTATTGACTCTCCAATACAGCGTATCCTCTAACAGACAGCCTCCGCACATTCTCGGGCCAAGCAGGCCAAAATCCCCCATCTGCGGGGGATAATCCCACCCGCTGTTAAATGCCTCTTTTGCCGTGATAAACTCCTTTTTGCCGCATACCTCACAATAATGCCAAAACGGTCTTGTATTCATGCTCTCTAAAAGTTCTTTTCTCTTTCGCCTTTCGTCGTCCTCGCAGCGTATGCGTTCCGCCTCCCCGGCAAGTTCTTTGCGCGCCTTATCAAGTATTTCGGGTCGTGGAGGCTCCATCTGTAAGCAAATCTCACCGTCCGTCACTTTATAAATCCTGTCTATCCCCTCGGCGGGATTCGGAAATTCTATGTCATGAGCCGCCTGTTCTTTATAGCGTTGAATCATTCCATCCATTTCCCGCTTTTTCAGGTTTGATTCCCACAAGTCATCGCCCGGGCACATCACATATATTTCAATGATAACATCTGCCGCTTTTCTAATTTCATCGATATAAGCGATACGCCGTTTTGCCTTGAAAAAGGTCTGTTCCACCACCACATTTCTGCCCTGCCGCACTTTTTCCACAATATCCGCCAAAAGCATATTATTGGCATTCATAAGACACCTGAACCGGGCATGAACAGGAACGGCCTCTCCAAACCCCGCCTCATCATAAGCACGCAGCTGATAATCGTATACATTCAATATATCTACACCCAGATCGGAATAATGTGTATTGATAAAATGTGTCTTTCCGGCAGCCGTAGCCCCCATAACAAATATTACTTTTTGCATCTTAATCCTCCATCACATCTTTTATCTGCATTATGGCTTCCGGCTCTCCGTTTACGATACGGTCGTTAAACGCCTGAATCCTGCTGCCCTTACGTATCATATCATCCAGCGTTCCCGCCCTTTTCAGTTCCTCTGCGGTAAAACATTTTCTCCGCTCCTGCAGGATGCCGATATAATGATCAATCATATGTTCCATCGCCTGTATGCCGGCCGGCGCAAACGATTTCCGAATATCTCCGGCGCCGCTTAAGTCTTTGATATTTCCTGGTACAATATCTCCGTCAAAAAATACCTCTAAATGTTCTCTTATAACCCATTGTATATAATCTTCTTCATTCTGCCAATAGCGTGCAAATGCCCCATCGCCAAAAGACTCCAGCAAAAACACTGGCATATAATCCTCATAAGGTCTTCTGCCCCTGGCCGGATTTAATTTTCTGTCAGGAAGTAAAAACACATTTTCCCTTCCCATTCCCAGTTCAAACAACAGACTCAGCTTCTTAACAACAGGCTGCCCTGCCGGCAGATACTTTTCCATATTATCATCTTTCATCAGTTCCCTTATAAACGTATACTTTCCGCCCTGAATCACATTTTTGTCATGAAGCCTGATAATGGTATTCGCCAAAGGCCTCCAGAGACTAAACATCGTATCCGCATTCAAATCTCCGCCTGTCAGAACGCAATCCCGGTCATGCCACCTGCGGTATTCATCATGCACTTTTTCATTGCCACGATAGGGTACGTCAGGCTTGTGGACATCATAATCAATCCACTCCTCTATTTTCTTTCTGATCGGTTCATAAACTTTATTTTCTATCATAATTCTTCCTCGCTCTCCTTTTGGCTTTAATACACTGTTACATGTATCGCGTTTACTCTGTCTATTATAAAAAGCAGGAGGGCGATTTTTTCCACCCTCCTGCTTCAGTTTTGTAATCTATCATTCACAATCCATATTTTACGTTAAGATTTTTTATTTTTTCAACCACCGCATTTCTTACCGCTTCCGGTGCAACCACCTCTACCCTGTCACTATATTGAAGCGCCCAGTTTACCATGGCAAACGGAGAACATTCCATTTTTACAATATCATCGTATGGCGCTGTTTTTTCAGTCTCTACGAACCTGAACTGGTCTCCGAGCCAATCGTGCAAAAAAGTGTAATCCGCCTTGATACGTCTGGCAGGATCGTCTTCCCGCTTAGGGCTTTTTATTTTTAACGTAACCCATACCGGTTTATCATAGGACATATTCATATGTTTCAATTGAAAATCGTCTGTCCATGTCATCGGCAGATTCTCAACATCTTTCTTTGGAATCCTGGGCCATCCCTTTTTTTCTACTTCCTCCTTTGCCCCCGGGATTTCAAGATCCGTCATCAAGTCGATTCTCCAAATAGACATGTTTCTTACCGGTTCGCCTTTTATCACTACTTCTTTACAGGCCAGTAAATAGTAGCGCCCTCCGCTCGCTACAATGTAATAAGGACTTACCGTATCCTTTTTCTCTCTGACCGGTTCCAACTTTTTTTGACAGGTATATCCGTTAAACCAAAACGATATCTGTACATTATTATCGATTGCCCTTTGAATCGTCAGTAAATTGGCGCTCAACTGTTTTCTGTCGGCAAGTTCCGGCTCCATCACTTTACAGACCTGCTTAGGCCCCTTTTTATAAAATTTCGTCGTCAGATTCTGCTCCACTTTTTCTATCAGCTGCGCCGCAGATTTCGTATCTAACGTCTTTGTAGACAAAATACCCTCTATGATGCTGTTAATCTCATCATATGTAAACGTTCTGTTATAATACAAACCGTCGATACGCATTGTCTGGTCGGCAAATTCCTCATACTCCTCATCACTGCCAAAATCCGCTTCATCTTCACAGATTTCCGCGGTATCCCCGTAATATTTCTTAAAATCATGGAAATAAATCTTCCAATCATCTTCCTTCTTATATCCAAACTCATCACTGTTCATCGTGCGCGCCATATCTTTGATAAGTCTGTTAAAAGTCTCTTTATCACCTATAAATTCTGAAACCTCAGGCGCTTTTCTCATTTGGGCCTGCGACGTGGGATGCTCTTTATCCGTATTGTTTTTTAAATATTCCCAAATCTTAAACATTCTTTCAAATCTTGCCGATTTGCTTAATTTTCTCTTTCCCATATGATTCTCCGCAAAAGATACTGCCTTATTACATTCAATAGTATTCCTGTTTATCAGCCTGTTTCCCCGGCAAATATTATGAAAACAATTTTATATAATCCAAAAATATAATAGCTTCAACAGCAGGGGTATCGGATGCAAATACTGCTCTCTCTACCCCTCTTGTAATAAGTAGTCTTTCCCAAAGTTTTGGATAATCCAGAAAGTCAAACCTATTATCATCTAATATAACAAATTCATTTATTTCCGGATGAGAATCCAAATATCTAAGGATTCCTTCTCCTCTATTATTCCAGTGGTCAGACGTTTTTCCAGCCAGATGTAAACCTTGCTTTTCCAATTTTGAGGTTAGATAGATAAAGTCATCATCATCCTGTTTTAGTTCTTTCCAATCAGATGAGAGTACAATATCTGTATCTCCATATTTCCTGACTGCCTTTGCAATAATATCAACCCTTGCATCATCAATTCCCGTATAGCCATCCGGTGTACGTTCTACGGTTGTTCTTGTATTGAGAACTCCATCAATATCTAAAAATACTGCAAATTTCATTTGTCAACCCTCCTCTATATTTTCAGACCGGCTCATAACTTTTTTATAGTATCCATTATAAAAACCGTGAGGGCGGTTTTTTCCACCTTGTTAAAGACATCATAGTTCTTTGTATCTTTTGGTTGGCAGTATAAAACTCTATGGTTTTAAAACTGTACAGATAATTTTTAACCACCTCTTTACTGGCTTCTGTAAGCTGGTGCCAGGTTAGGACTAAAAAATATTTCAACTTTTTACAAATATCTACAAATTGTGGTTATATATCGAAATGACGGCTTAAAGCCTCAAGATATTCCTGATTCATACTTTCATATGGACATGCAATAAAAACGGTTTTACCAAGAATCTTACTTTTCCCTATATGTATATCCATCTGAGACAAAACATCCATTCCAATAAGAATATTACCTGTGCGGTCATAGCTGACTTTCACAAAGTCTTTATTAATACAAACTCCTCCAAAATCAATCTCAAAATTCCTGTGCTGGAAAGTTATAGATTGCAGTTCCATATACTTTCTATCCTTAAATTTTTCTTTGTCCGCATCCCGTTTTTCCTTTGGGTCATTCACGCCAAATGAAATTTCTTTTCTTATTCTATCATCATCGCAGTCCCTTTGTTTCATTTGCTGTGCTCTGGCACTTGATATACCGAACCTTAGAATTGGTATTGATGTATAAGGACACCCTGTATCTATCTTGACATTTATATTCTCTATTTTTTGTAAGTTCCATGCTTTTTATTGCCATATTCGCATCAGCCCTTATCTCATTCCGATGATTCATTTCAAAAAGGATATATTTATTCTTCATAGTAAATGTCCCCCTCTAATTCCATACTGTCATTGTATACCGGACATACCACATTGCCTTGTGTGAACAACTTATCCGACTCTGCATTGGTTTCCTTACCTATGAATCCTACTGTATATACATCCGAATTAGTGCTTTTTACAAGCATAATCCATGTATCGTATATGTTGCTTAACTGATTTTTATCTCTTATCTTCATTCCAATATATAAATCTTGTAATGCAAATTTATTATCTATTATTGCCATGAAGTGAACTCCTTCTCTATTTTTTATACCTGAATATCTCTCTCATATTTGCTGTCTCCTAATTGTAAGTATACCCTAAAAAAAGGCTTTCCTCAACACTCATTCCTGTCTGGTCAAGTTATTCCGTTCGTCAAGGGCGATACACTGGCCGTTGTCATAGTTGCAGCACTCATGCACCAACTTCCTTGCCCGCCGGTATTGTCCATAATCCATAACAGAAATTAAGTCATGCTGTTTCTGTTTATCCGGCATTTCTCATTTCACCTCCCTGGAAATGAATTTACTGTCAATTTTTCGTGCAAAATATTGTATTTCTTGTGCAGATAGCATATACTGTAATCACCAGCGGAAAAGGAGATGGTTGTATGGCTGGCTCTACTACAAACATCAGCATCCGTATGGATTCAGACCTGAAAGCGCAGGCTGACAGGCTGTTCGGGGAACTCGGCATGAACCTGACAACGGCGTTCAATATTTTTGTCCGCCAGTCTCTCCGTGAGGGACGGATTCCCTTTGACATTTCCCTCAACCAGCCCAACAGCGAAACGGTTGCCGCTATGCTGGAGGCAGAAAGGATTGCGAAAGACCCGGCAGTGAAAGGGTATACCGATCTGAACGAACTGTTCGCAGACCTGAAAGCATGAGGAACGCAAAATATACCGTCAAGCCCACCACACAATACTTGAAAGGATAATGGCATGAAAAAGAAATATGTCATCCTCATCAGTTTTATCCTCGTTGTGGCAGTAGGAATTATCAGCTTTTATCTGCTGACCCGACCTACAGTATTAGGTAATATGAGCAATGAGTATTCAAAGCAAGTCACCACATCATCTGACATTTCTTTCGTAGGAGAAGCTGGCAATAGGATAAAGTTTGTTTTTGAATCGAATGTTATCAGCGGAAATCTGGACATGACCTTGTACGATTCAGATGGTAATGCTGTTTATACCTTGGATAATGCAAAAGAGTTGTCGACCTATTTTATACTTGAACGTTCCACCACATATACACTGGTCGCTAAGTGTGATAACTTTGTCGGAACGTATAAAATCTTTGTGTATTTAGACAAAGCAAACACATCGACAGATTCCGGTTTATCGGTTCAATAAAAGTCCAAAACAGGGCGGCGGTGACAGGCATTGACTATACCCCGGATTCCCTCTCTCCGCCTCCAGCTTCGCCAACTCCTCCATCGCCTTTAACCCACCTTGTGTCAAGTTAGTGACACGAACTTATTAATAATTTTGATACTGCAAAAATTACATTTCAAATTTTTCTATCCTACATTGATGTT
>VSOD01000230.1 GCA_009774655.1 Lachnospiraceae bacterium | reverse complement strand
AACCCGCACGCGCCTTACCAAGCTTCCGCAGTCTGCTCCCGTCACAGTAAGACTCCACATAGCAGATCTTAAAACGCTTCTCCAGCGCCGATCCTCTATAGCCGTTCACCACCGACGCGATCCCGCCCTTGACGGCGGCATTGGGAACAACCATGCAGATCTTCGTTTTTCTTCTCTTCGCAGTTCTTTCCATAAGGAATCCATCTTTCCTTCCACAATCCGCAAACCATTTTCCTGACCTTTCCAGCACTGTAAAAATCAGGATATATTATCTAAGAATAGCATTTTTCCGATTGGTTTTCAAGGCTGTTCCACTTTCCGATTGCATTATTTGTGAATTCTGCTAAAATTGTAAAAGACACAAAATCCAGGAGAGACTGCCATGGTTTTCCATTCTTTTGCCTATTTATTGTTTTTTCCGATCGTCTATATCGTTTACTTCCTGCTGCCGCCCAGAGTCCGTTACCTGTGGCTTCTGGCTGCCAGCTGCTTTTTCTATGCCAGTGCGGACAGCCGCTATCTGCTCCTGCTCGGAGCGATCATCCTGCTTTCCTACGGCAGCGGCCTTCTGCTTGCCAGAGTCAGAGCCGCCGGACGTCCCCGCACGGCAAAAGGCCTTATGATCTTCACGGTATTTTGTAACCTGGGGCTGCTTGGTTACTGCAAATATACGAATTTCCTGTTGGAGAACGTCAACCAGATCCTGACGGCCCTGCACACGGACAGGCAGTTTGCTCCGGTACACGGCCTGCTGTCCCTCGGCATTTCCTTTATTCTGTTCCAGTCCGTCAGCTACACCGTGGACGTATACCGCGGCACGACAGCCGCAGAGAAGCATTTATTGAAATATGCCCTCTATCTGGCATTCTTCCCCAAGCTGATCTCCGGTCCCATCGAACGCGCCGGGGACATCCTGCCGCAGATTCACAGAGGCACCCGCTTTTCCCTGCAGAATCTGAAAGAAGGCTTATGCCTGATCCTGCTCGGCCTTTTCTATAAGCTGGTGATCTCCGACAATATTGCCGCCATCATCAATCCTGTTTTTTCCACATACACGGAATATTCCGGTCTGCAGATCGCGCTCGCCGTACTCCTGTTTGCTTTTCAGATTTACGGAGATTTCAATGGTTATTCTTATATTGCTGTGGGCAGCGCCAAAGCCTTCGGCTTCCAATTATCAGATAATTTCATAGCTCCTTTTCACTCCGAAAGCATTGCCGAATTCTGGCGCAGATGGCATATAACATTAAACAACTGGCTTCGCGATTATCTCTATGTCCCTCTTGGCGGCAGCCGCAAAGGAATACTCCGCACCTGCCTGAATACAATGATTGTTTTTCTTCTAAGCGGTCTCTGGCATGGAGCCAATTGGACCTTTGTCATCTGGGGCGGTCTGAATGGACTTTATATTGTATTTGGTAATCTACTTAAACACGTTCGAAAAACTTCGGTGCCCGAAACAACTCATATTGGCCGAAAAATCGGCACCTTCCTCTTGACAGATCTTGCCTGGCTGTTTTTCCGTATGCCAAATCTTCGTTCTGCTTTTGACCTCCTTGGTCATGCGGTCACACAGCCCGGGATCCGGGATCTTTTCAGCCTCGGTTTCCTGGATATCTTCCCTGACCTTCCGACCTTTGCCCTGCTGGCGGCATCCCTTCTGCTGCTGTTGTGGATCGACACCGTCATTTACAGGACGAAGGCCTCCTTCACGGTCTTCTTTTTCCAGCAGTCTTCTGCTTTCCGCTGGTTATTTGGTATCGTTATCTTGTTTGTGATCATTTTCTTCGGAGCGTATGGTGAATCTTATGAACAGACACAATTTATCTACTTCCAGTTCTGATCCCGCAGGGGTAAGCGGCGCTGCCGCATCCTCCCGGACAGTACGGTCAACGGTTTTCTTTCTGGCGAAGCTGTGTGCCCTTTTTGTGGCGCTGCTGTTCCTCTTCGGAAAGGGCATCATGCCGCAGTATCTCTACAGCTACAATGCCTCCCTGTTGGACAAGATGGAGCGGCTTACGTCCCTGACGGAGCCTAAGATCGTCCTGATCAGCAACTCCAATCTGGCTTTCGGCATGGACTGTTCCCTGCTGGAAGAAGCCTTTCAGATGCCGGTGGTGAATGCAGGCGTGCACGGCGGTCTGGGCAATGCCTTTCAGGAAGAGATCGCGAAAGTCAATATCACAGAAGGCGACCTTATCATCGTCTGCCACACGGACTATGACGATGACGACACCATCGTCGATCCTGTGATCGCCTGGCTGACGGTCGAAAACCATCCCGAACTCTGGCGGCTGATCCGCAGGAAAGATATTCCGGACATGTACTTTTCCTTTCCCGATTATGCCAAAAGGGTCTTTTCCCTCTGGACTTCCAAGGAGGGCAATGTGCAGGATCACGGGACAGTCTACAGCCGCCTGGCTTTTAATGAATACGGGGATGTCAGCTTCGAGCGGCCGAAGCCGCAATATGAAAAAGAAGAGTTTTTTGAATTGTTCACGCTTCATGCACCGGCCGTAGGGGGCGTCTGTATCGACCGCCTGAATGCGTTAAACCAGTATGTAACGGAGCGAGGCGCCGTCATGCTCGTGGCCGGATTTCCCGTTATGGACTGTGCCTACACGCCTCCTGTGGAAGACTATATCCGGTTTCAGACGACGCTGGAAGAACGGCTGGACTGCCCTGTGATCTCGGACTGCCGGGATTACTTTCTGGACTACGAATATTTCTACGACACGCCCTATCACCTGACAAATGAAGGCGCGAAGCTGCGCACCAGGCAGCTCATCCTCGATCTTCGGCGCTATCTGGAATCGCAGGAAAGAAGTGCCAGCCCATCATCATAAGCAGGAAATTCCTGCCGATATAAAATGACACCAGATGTGCCTCCACCACGGTATAGACCGCCAGCACCGTAAACACCGCCAGGCCGCAGGCGTCTTTTCTCCTGTAGATCCGCCACAGGAGCGCCAGATGCGCCAGCAGATACACGATGCCGGGCACGATGCCGTAGCGGTAGAACACCTTCACCCAGCCCATATCGAAATAATGTTCCATATTTTCCGGCCTGGAAAACAGCGACCAGGTCTGGATCATCCCGTCGTTGGCCTCCGTATCGGTCAGGGAAATGATCCTGCCGCTGATCCTGCGGTCGATCTTTGCCAGCGTCACGATATGCCGGTCGTCCAGCGGTTCCCCGTAATAGAATTCGTTCCACTGCACATCCCGCACTCTCTGGGCGCAGACTGCCGCATCCACGGAAAAGGCGATGCAGACTGCGAACACCAGCAGGCCGCACAGATAGCCGAACCGATCCTCCCGCAGAAATCTACAGTATGTCAGCGCGCAGGCTCCAGCCAGAAAAGCCGTCGTGATCAGCATACTCGTCTTGGACCCGGACAGCACATAAACGCCCACATTAAGCAGCATCAGAAACAGATACAGATACCACTTCATCCTCTCGAAATAGACATAGACCGCCATCACCAACAGCATCAGGAACATGCAGGATAATGCATTGGGATGTCCCATGCCCAGCGTATACCGGGTTTCTTTCGCCGGCTCCACACCGATGTAGATGGTCGTCTCCGCGGACTCCCGCCCGTAAGCCTGTGTCAGGCTGATATCCCCATAGATTCCCGTCACCGAGAGCAGCACGATCACCGCGCAGCCAGCCAGCGTCACATAAAAGGCATAGCGCATCATCTGTTTAAGCGGAATATTTTTGCACGCGGCCACGAAAGTGACGATCCGGATCAGTTCATTGGCCCCCGTCACCCAATATGAGAAAAAAACCAGCAGCTCCAGTCCCACGATCCAATGCCACTCTTTTTTGCTGTAATCTGTCAGCAGCAGTTTCAGGAGAAAGATCAGAAAGGTGATCTGGAACAGCCGCCCCTCGAACGGATTGATCAAATTGCTCTTGTCCACGATGACAATGAGCAGCTCTATCGTCAATCCGCCGTAAAAAAGATACCACGGCATCCTGCTTTTTTTCAGCTTTCGGTAGAATTCCATTCCTGTTCCGCCTCCTTACGCATTTCCTGTCTCTTTGATCTATCCGTTACTGTCCGGCTCTCAACAGCACTTCGTCAAAGGCAGGGCCTACCTGCCCAGACAACGCGCAGCCGCACCATGCACTCTACGCATCCCCTGCATGCAGAGAAGCTTCGTCTTCTTACAAAGGATCCCTGCCCTTCCGATCTGCGGCGCCATCAAAAAGGCGTACTCCTCCTGATGCTCCCGCAGATATGCCGGATAGCTTTCGTCGATGGGCACCCGCACGAATCTGGCATTCCGCCCGAAGATATCCTCCCCGCACAGCAGTCTGTCCACCGCTTCCTTCAAATATCTGGCTTTGTTATATTCCTGATGGGCCGCCGCCTGTACCTTGACGCCGATCCGTTTCGCCACATCCCGCTCGCCGTCGCCTCCCATATAGCCGAAATGCCAGCCGCCGTCCGCAACCCGCACGCTCCGCGGATCTTCCGGAGACACCTCCCGCAGATAAACGATCCCCTCCTCCGGCAGGCTGCCAAAGCTGCAGACCTTCGTGCCAAGCCACTGTTTCTTCTCCACACCCGGAAATTCTCCCGTGATCGACAGCAGATTGCCCGATATCTCTTCCATGTTTAAGAAGCAGTAGAACATCCGCTGCGCCAGATGATATATTTTCGAAGCGTCAAAATGCGCCAGCACCTTCTGCAGCGTCCGCGGATCCGGAATCTCATCCACATCACTGAAAATGACAATATCGTCAGGTTTGCATCCACGCATACCGCGGATCAGCTGATTCTTCTGAAACTTGTCCCGCTCATGGGTCGTCACGCCGCTCATGGGCGAATTGTCCACCGCCACATAGACGATCTTATCCGCAAATTCCCGGAACATCTCCCGGTTCTTCGCAAAGATCATCTCCTTCGGCTCCCCGGAAAAAGTCACCGTAGACTCCTCCAGCACAAATTTATCCACATAAGGCGCCATGATCTGCATTCTCAACTTCAAAATATCCAGTTCATTAAAAAAAGGGATGCAATCGTAAATCATTTTTACCTCCATCTGCGCCAGAACAGAAACGGCCTGACCGTATCCTTCACCTTCTGCCACCTGACCTTCCAGGGGTTCTCAAACTTCGGATACTGCGCGTTTCGGCCCCGCCATTTATGAAAAAGAAAGGGCGCCTCCACGTCCATCACTTCCGGAATCATATGCTCGTGCCCGAAATATTTCGCCACCTCGATCGGCGCAAACCGCATACCCGCGTCCTCGATCACATTTTTATATTTGCAGCACAGAAACGTATCCTCGTTGTAGTTGTCGTCTTCCATTTTTTCCCACTTGAGAGCCGCCTGTTTCGGGAAGTCCAGCAGCCGTTTGCTGCGGATGGAAACGCTGTTACCCACCCGGCAGATCTGCCCCTTCGCGTCGCGGTAGGCATAGTCATTTGCAGGCAGCGGCCAGGGCGAACCGATGTAATCATACTGAAGAAATTCCTCCCGCCAGCTCTCCGGATGCACCACAAAACCGTCCGCATGTACCAGCAGCATATAGTCCGTATGAATATGCTCTCCCAGCTCATAGACCATTTTGTAATTAAATTTATCAATATTGTCCAGCTTCGATGTATGGGAATACCGTATGCTGCGCGGCAGGGTAAGCGGTTTTCTGTGGGTGATCAGCACCACATCCCCGAACTCGATCTGCCGCATACTGTACTGCATCGCTTTGATCGTCTCATACAGATCCACGCTGGTCATTGCCGCCAGCGTGACATTGGGCAGTTTCAATTTACCGGCCATCATGTCCTCCCTTCTCAGGAACAACCGTTCCTTACTCCTCCACCAGTTTCACATAAGCCTTATGGTAGTACTGCATCACCGCCAGATTCAGCCAGTTGCCGGCATCCTCCGTCAGATCGTTAAAGTCAAAAAGGGCGGGCCTGGCGGAATAGGGCCTGATCTCCACATCCACCACCGTCTCATCCACATAAATCCTGTGCCGTTCCATGGCTTCCTCATAGAAAGTCTGTGCCTCGCCGTTATATAACGAACGCAGTGCCGATATGCCGGCATACGTATTTTTATCCCCCGTAAAACACCACACCACAAGAACCAGCAGCAGGAATGCCGCCGTCATCCTGCCTCGCGTCTTTTCCAGAAAAGTGCCCAGCGTCTCGCCCGCGCCGCTTCGCCCTCTGTGGGCAAAATACCCCAGCCAGTAGGCTGTCACCAGAAACAGGCACAGATAATATACCATCTGGATGATATTGTCCACTCTGGCCAGCCCCACCATCCCCAGCGCAAACAGAGTCGGGGTAAACATGGCGGCAAGCACGCAGAAAGCCCCAAACGTCACCAGCACCGGATGCGCAAACGTCCGTCTGGACTGTTTCATCATTTTCCAGAGCGCCGGGAGCAGCAGCAGCCAGATCAGGAGCACAAACACCGGTGTCCAGCGGATCATATAGACCACCGCATTGTAAAAGGACAGCACCACCGACACAAGCGCCGAATACCCTTCATCCGTATCCAGACTGCTGCGCTGGATATTCCCCGGCGCCAGTATATTGAACAGAAACCCGACCGTACCCGTACAGAAAGGAATCGCCACCGCTACGATCTTCCTGCGGTTGACGACCACCGCATAGAGCAGCAGAAAGACCATCAGAATCTCCGCCTGCAGTCCGGTCACCAGATTGCCGCCGCCCACGATCACCGCCAGCAGCGCCGCGATCACACACAAAAGCACTTCCCGGGACTTTTTCGGCGTCCACAGGGCGGCCGAGATCGCCGCCAGCGTAAAAAACCACACCGACTGCATCAGCACATAATGTGTGGCCCCATTGTACC
>VSOD01000023.1 GCA_009774655.1 Lachnospiraceae bacterium | reverse complement strand
AGATGTTTATAAGAGACATGTTTAAAGGAGCTGGATCTTGAACGGTTCAATGCCTGCACGGATAATTATGTGGGGACTTATCACAGTTGGATCGGGATTCCCGTAGAGCGGGAGTACCGGGTGTTTAATGAATTGCTCCAGCCAGGTACACGATTTAGGAAAGCGAAGAAAAAATATGAGTTCAACCACAGACTGGCCGAGAGAATGACGGAGCACCTGACCTGGGAGATCGGGGAGGTCAGGGAAGAGAAAGACCGGGCTTGGATCGACATGACGATCACCAATCTGGACATGACGAATGTGATGGGAAAATATGAGCTTACGCTCTTGGGCGATATGTTGGCCGGCGAAGGAGTGGGGATCGGCCAGCTGTTTCATGACCTTGTGAACATCATGGACGAGGAAGAAGGGCTGCTGGCGGTGGTGGAGGAATGCGATGAGGAAGACCTGTTCACCTGCCAGGTCACTGCCACAGCTTTTCTGGAGGACGGGCGATGGAGGCTGCATCTGGACGACGCGTTCATCAATGCGTTTATGGGCAATATCAATGCGGAAGTATATTCGGAGGAGATAGAGCGTAAGCTGGAGGAGCTGGAGCGGCAGTACGAGGAAGAGCTGGACAAATGGGCTGACGCATATGCGGATGAAATCTCGGATAAGATTGAATGATAGCTGAGTAACAATTCGGCTCAGGACTTTGCTTTGGCAAAGTCCGCGTAAACACGTAAATTGGGCCAAAGGAATCTAAATGAAACTTTTTTGCAGGCTGGCTCGTATTATCAGTATATGGCGGAGAGACGATCGAGAGCAGGCTTTTGGCAGATAAAGAATCCAGAACAATGTACCAATGAATAAGTACAACAGGAGCAGTGCCGGACAGTTCTACCCGCAGAAAAAGGCGGCAGAGGCAACAGCATCCGAAGGTACAAGGCAGAATGCCAATGTGCAGGGAAACGGGAGAGTCGTGGCTGAAAAAGTTTGCGGAAATGACAGGAATCTGCCCAAAAGCGGGAAGTTCCCGGTTGGACGGCAGGCGTAAACGATTCTGCTGATTCACTGTTGCGTACCGGAGGAACCTGCATTATAATCAAATACAGATACATGGATAGCGAAAAGAGACGGTGGCAGCTGACTGTCTCTTTTCGCGTGCAGGCGGCGCGGGCTGCGGCCGGGCAGAAAGGGGTAACAGGAAGATGCACAATGAGCTGACAAGGCAGGATATCAGGAAGATGGAGGAAGAGATCGAATACCGCAAACTGGTGGTGCGCAGGGAGGCGCTGGAAGATGTGAAGACGGCGCGGGCGCACGGCGATCTGAGTGAGAATTTCGAGTATCATGCGGCCAAGAAGGTGAAGAACCAGAACGAGAGCCGGATCCGTTATCTGGAGCGGATGATCAGAACGGCGGTGATCGTGTCCGATGAGTCGGCGGAGGACGAGGTCGGTATGAACAATACGGTGGAGGTCTATTTCGAGGACGATGACCTGGTGGAAAAGTATAAGCTGGTAACGACGGTGCGCGGCAATTCTCTGGAGGGGCTGATCAGCACGGAATCGCCGCTTGGAAAGGCGCTGCTTGGGCATAAAGCAGGAGACCGGGTCTATGTCGAGGTGAATCCGGGATTTGGCTACTACGTAGTAGTAAAGTCCATAGAAAATACCGTGGACGACGGGAGCGACAGGCTGCGGAGTTTTTAATGCGGTGTCCGCAAAGCCGCCTGTGAAAATGGAATACAGGTCAGATTAGACGAGGCATAAATAAGCCCTTCTGCGCATATATCTTAGAAAGATGTGACAAGCATTCCGATGATCGCAGGAGGGTAATTGCATGTATGAGATGAAGACGGCAGCGGACACGCTTCGTATGCTTGAGACGGACAAGGATAAGGGCCTTACGCGCAGAGAGGCGATGGAGCGCAGGGCAAAATACGGGGCCAACAGGCTGGAAAGTCAGGAGCAGAAGAGCCTGGGGCAGATGATCGCCGAGCAGCTGAACGATCCGCTGATCCTGATCCTTGTGGTGGCGATGGCGATCTCGCTCATGCTGCATGAGCTGGGAGACGCCGTCATCATTGTCACGGTGGTGGTATTGAATGCGGCAGTGGGTATTATACAGGAGGGAAAAGCGGGGAAGGCTGTGGAGGCGCTTAAGAAGATTTCTTCCCCGCAGGCCGTCGTGCTGCGGGAAGGGGAACGCACAAAGATTGCTGCGGAGGAGTTGGTGCAGGGGGACATCGTGCTGCTGGAGGCCGGAAATATGGTGCCGGCCGATCTGAGACTTATAGAGACTAACGGGGTTTGCGTAGAAGAGTCTACCCTTACAGGAGAGTCTGTTCCGGTGGAAAAAGAAGCGGAGCATGTGGTGGAGGCGTCCGGCGACAACAGCTGCATGAACATGGCGTATATGTCCACCTATGTGACGAAAGGCAGGGGCATGGGTGTAGTCACAGCCACCGGTATGGATACCAGGATCGGCCACATTGCGGGTATGCTGCACGAGGGGAAGGAGAAACTGACGCCGCTGCAGGTCAAGCTGGGAGAGCTGGGGAAGCTGTTGAGTGCGCTGGCGGTCGGTATCTGTATCTTCCTGTTTGTGGTGGCGGTGCTGCAGAAGCGGGATGTGGGGGAGATGCTTTTGACTTCGGTCTCGCTTGCGGTGGCGGCCGTGCCGGAGGGGCTGCCCGCGATCGTGACGATCGTGCTGGCGCTGAGCGTATCCCGGATGGTGCGGGCGAAAACGATCGTGCGCAAGCTCTCTTCTGTGGAGACACTGGGGGCTGTGGAAGTGGTCTGTTCCGATAAGACAGGGACACTCACACAGAATAAGATGACGGTGACAGAGTGCTATCTGGAGGGAAAACTGAGCGGACGGGAGCAGCTTTGCACACTTTTTGCAGGGGCAGGGCAGAAAATGGCGCCGGACAGTGCGGAGAGTCATTTTCTGACGGGCAGTGTGCTGTGCAATGACGGTATGCTGAAAGGGGAAGAGAAACTGGGCGATCCGACGGAACTGGCGCTGCTCTATATGGCGCGGGACTGCGGCGTGAATCTGGAAGCGCTGCGGGCACGGTATCCGCGGACGGCGGAGCGGGGATTTGATTCCGCCCGCAAGATGATGACGACGGTGCACCGGCAGGGGCCGGAGACCGTGGCTTACTCCAAGGGGGCGGCGGAGCGGATTCTGGAAGGCTGCAGCCGGATCTACAGGCAGGGCAGGCTGTGTGAGCTGACGCAGACAGACAGGGCGGCGATCACCAGAGTGCAGGGCAGCCTGATGGCGGAAGGCAGACGCGTGATGGGGCTGGCGATGGATCCGCAGGGCGGTATGGCGGAGAAGGACATGGTCTTTCTCGGGCTGGTCAGTATGCAGGATCCTGTCAGACAGGAGGCGGTACAGGCGGTGGCGGATTTCGCCCGGGCAGGGGTAGCCACGGTGATGATCACGGGGGATCATCCGGATACGGCTTTTTCCATCGCAAAGGAACTGGGCATAGCCAGCCGGCCGGAGCAGTGTATCACGGGACGGGAGCTTGACCATCTGAAAGAACACAGCTTTCTGCAGCGGCTTAAGGAACTGCGGGTCTTTGCCAGAGTCACGCCGGAACATAAGGTGCGGATCGTGGAGGGATACCGGACACTGGGCAAGACGGTGGCCATGACAGGAGACGGGGTCAACGACGCGCCCTCCCTGCAGGCGGCGGATATCGGCATCGCCATGGGGATGAACGGTACCGACGTGGCCCGCGGTGCGGCGGACTTCGTGCTGATGGATGATAATTTTGCCACCATCCATACGGCGATCAGGGAAGGAAGGGGCATCTATGAGAATATCCGGAAATCCGTGCTGTTTCTGCTCTCCTCCAACCTTGGAGAGATCATGACAATGCTGGTCACCATCGTGGCGGGACTGCCCAGTCCGCTGAAAGCCAGTTTCATCCTCTGGATCAATCTGATCACGGATTCCCTGCCGGCGCTGGCGCTGGGTGTGGATGACAATGACAGCGAAGGACTGATGCGGGAGAAACCCCGCAGAAAAGGCGATTCGCTGTTTGCAAGAGGCGGTCTGCTCTGTGTGATCTGTTACGGACTGGTAATCGGCGGGGTGAGTCTGGCGGCGTTCCTGAAAGTGCCCTATGACCGTATCGTGGCCGAAGGACTTCCGGTAAGTTTACATAATGTCATAGAAGGGCTGCGGATTTCCGCGGTGCTGGCTAAGGCGCAGACCCACGCCTTTACGGTTTTGGGCATCAGTCAGCTGTTCCACGCTATTGGTATGCGGGATGTGAACCGTTCCGTTTTTAAGATGAATCACAGGAACAATCCTTATATGATCGGAGCTTTTCTGATCGGAATCGCGCTGCAGGCGGCGGTGACGGAGATCGGGCCGTTGATCAGGCTCTTCGGCACGGTACGGTTAAGCCTTATGGAGTGGGGGCAGCTGATCGCACTGTCCGCCACCCCGCTGATCGTACATGAGCTGCTTGTGGCGATCGGATACGGAAACCGTTACCGGGAAGAAGAAGGGGCACGCAGTGCAGAAGAAAGTTCGTTTACAGCAGAGACTGCAGCGCTAAGAGGAGGAGAAACAGGCCGCTGAGCCAGGACAGATCGACGTGGAGCACACAGGAGGCCAGATGGCCGAGACTGTAGCCGACGGTGAAGAGAAGCAGGTTAAAGAGGGCCGCCATCAAAAAGAGCGGGAGTCCGGGAAGCGGTCCGGCACTGAACGCCATCCCCGCCAGGACGCTGTCCAGAGAGAGGGCCAGCGATAACAGCAGCGCTTCTTTTGCGCTCAGAAACAGCAGATCCTCCTGATTGGCATCCTCGGGGGAAAGATATACGGTAAATATAATATTGATCTGTTTGATCTTAAGGCCCCAGTTTCTTGTGAGACTGGGGCATCGGCGCGCCAGCAGTCTGAGCAGGCTTTCGGTCAGCTTGCTTAAGCCCAGCAGCAGAAGCAGCGTGAAAGACAAAAAGGGCAGTACGGTTTCCGGCAGAAGGACGAAGAGCCAGGAGCCGATGTGGTTGGCCAGTGTGATAAAGAGGGCCGGGATAAAAGTGAGGATCAGGTAGGCGAAAGGCCGGATCTTTACCCGCTGTGTACCGTAGGTCAGCCCGGCCGTCAGGGAGTCTATGGATACGGCAGTGAGGAAAAGGAACAGGGAAACAGGTATGGTGGACATGAAGGAAAATACCTCTGTGTCAATTACTATATTTTATCTGATTTTGCCAAAAAGGTTACTGGCAGTACGGGTAATGACATAACATATTTCAGCTTCGGCGCCTGCCAAAGCCATATACGGAAGCCCCTGGAGAGCCGAAAGCGAAATTTCCAATGTCGTTACCTATAGAATGTTGACGATGAATATGCTACAATAACGTAAAAGAATGCCTGCACATCGAATGATGGGTGACCGGCCGCTGGGCCGGAAACTGATGATTCGATGCGTCGAAAAAGAATCTGCATATGGAAGAGGTATGGAGCACGGTATGGAAAGCACGAAAAGCAGCATGGATCCTGCAGCAACGCAGGAACAGTATATGGCAGCACTTGAAAGAAAGAACAGGGAGCTGGAGGATGCACTGCAGGCGGCGGAAGAGACGAATCAGGCCAAGAGCCGTTTTTTGTCCAATATGTCCCACGATATCCGCACGCCCATGAATGCCATTATGGGCATGACTTCCATTGCCCTGTCTCACATTGACGAGAAGGCCAGGGTGCAGGATTGTCTGGGGAAGATTCAGACGGCGGCGGTCCACCTGATGAGTCTGGTCAATGATGTACTGGACATGTCGCGCATTGACAGCGGCCGTATCATCCTGAATGAGGAGAACTTCTCACTGGCGGACCTGATCCATGATATCTCGGTAATCGTCCGTCCGCAGGCGGCGCAGAAGAATCAGACGCTGCGGATCGAGATCGGCCGCATCGAGGAGGAAAGCCTGCTGGGAGATCCGCTCCATCTGCGGCAGATTCTGGTGAATATCATCGGCAATGCGGTGAAATATACACAGAATGAAGGAGAGATAGAAGTGCGGTTCGCGCAGCATTTTGCCGAATCCGCCGGGACGGATGAGCCGGAGCGGCAGAAGGTGTGGCTGGATTTTTACTGTAAGGACAACGGCATCGGCATGAGCCAGGAATTTCTGGAGAAGATCTTCGATCCCTTCGAGCGGGTGCACAGCGAGGCCACCAGTAAGATCGAAGGTACGGGGCTTGGCATGTCGATTGTCAAGAATCTGGTGGAGCGCATGGAAGGGGAGATTCTGGTGGAGAGCGAGGAGGGAGCAGGCAGCTGCTTCACCGTGCGCATCCCGCTGACGACTGCGCCGCAGTCCCCGGCGGCTCTGCATCTGCCGGAGAAGGCGGAGGTGCTGATTGCGGAGAAGCGCAAAGAGCGGTCCGGGCAGATGGCGAGATATGTGCGGGAAAGCGGTCTGATGCCGGTACAGATAGAGAACGGCGCTCAGGCGGTGACCTGGCTGACCGAGGCGCAGTACGAGGGCCATATGCCTTGTGCCATGCTTCTGGGAGAGGAGCTTGCGGATATGCCCGTCTTAAACCTTGCCACTCATGTGCGGCAGCTGGCCGGAAGGGAATTCCCGATCCTGCTCGTATCGGAGACGGACTGGGTACAGACGGAATACCGTGCGACTCGCGCCGGGGTCAATGCCTTCGTGCCCTGTCCGCTGTTCAAGAGCCGGCTTCTGAGTACGCTGGCGGAGCTGACAGGCGGTATTCATGAGGAGGAGGGTCAGGCTGACGGGAACAGGGATTACAGCAGCCGCCATATCCTGCTCGTGGAGGATAATGAGCTGAATCAGGAGATTGCTCTGGAGCTTTTGTCGGTAACGGGGGCACAGGTGGAGGTGGCCTGCGACGGCGCCGAAGCCGTGGAGAAATTCGGGGCCTCCCGGGAAGGCTATTACGATCTGATCTTCATGGACATCCATATGCCGGTGATGGACGGTCATGAGGCGTCCAGACGCATCCGGCAGATGGAACGCGCGGATGCGCAGGCGGTATGGATCGTGGCCATGACGGCCGACGCCTTTGTGGAAGACGTACGGCAGGCGAAGGAAGCAGGCATGAACGAACATATTTCGAAGCCGGTGGAACCGAGCCGCCTGCAGGAGATTTTGTACCGGCAGTTTACATAATGTCTGCAGTGCAGGAGCAACTGCCGCGGGGAAGCAGGTGGCAGCCGTCTGTGAGAGGGGAAGATATGCAGCCGTATCAGGAAGAATATATTGCAAATTTAAAAGATATCGCTGTGCTGGCGGCGCGGAAGAAGACGGAAGGATGCTCCTTCGAGGACTACAGCGCGAAACTGGCGTCTGACAGGGAGCAGATTGAGCGGAAGATCGTGCGCAACATGGAACTTTTGCGGGCCGGGCTTTTTCCGCTGCTGGATAATCTGCCGGAGGCCGGAGAGACGGAGCTTGCCGGGCTGCAGGAATTCGCCGGCCGTCTTTTTCAGGTAGGAGAGGAGCTGGACACGGGACTGTTCTGTCAGATCCACCGGGCGCTCTTAAGTCTGGCCAGGCTTAAGAAGGACCAAAATGGTATGATCCGGGAACTTTACTGGCTGGGGATCGGCCGGAACAACCTGTGCAGCAGGCTGCTGGGGTTGGAGATGCCCATGGTGGATTACTATATGTCCAGGATGCGGCTCTGCTTTACGGAAGCCGGCGCCTATCTGAAATATTTTGACGAGATTAAAGACAAGGATACCAGAGCCTATATCCTGCGCGCCCGCGCCAATATGTCGCTGGGGCAGTTTGCCTCGCACAGCGAGAAGATCCGGCGTGTGAAACAGTCCCTGCAGATCCTGCAGGATAAATATTATCAGGAGATGGAACCGGACCTGCCCTGGGACAGATATATATTCATGGTGCACAGACAGATGGCCAGCAGCATATCTTTTCACAAGGATCATGTCATGTCGGCGGAGGATGTGGAAGCCGTTATGGAGTCGGTCTATATCGTGTACCAGACGCGTATGCAGGAGGCGGCCGAACGGGGCGAACAGATGCCGATTCATTCTGCCTTCTCATATTATGCCATATCCTACTATTGCGGGCTGGATACTCTGGACGGGCTGCTGACGAAGATGGAAGGTCTGATGGATGCGGCGGATATTACCGACTTTTCGCAGGAAACCATGTACGGCCTGATCTCTCTGCCGGCCTTTTACTGTCAGTATCTGGTTCAGTATCCTGAGCTTGTTTTGCCGCGGGAGGAATATATTGAGAGCCTTTATGAGAGAATACTGGATTATGTGGATGTCTTTCCGGATGCGCCGGAGAATGAGCTGCTTTTCTTTTATCTGCGGCAGCTGTCGTGCAGCTTCGTGGAGACAAAGGGCAGCGTTACCTACGGGGAGTTTCTGTTGAGACTGTTGCTGCGGTTTGCGCCGGATATCTATATCCAGTCTTACACTGTGGCAAGGGCGGCAGCGGCTTTCTGCAGCATCATTCTGGCGGAGGAGCCGGCCTTTTTTGATGATATTCCTGAGATTTGCGCGATAGAGGACAGGGCGGCGAAGCAGAAGGCGGTGTCGGATTATGCGTGGGGCTGCGGTCTTTTCCACGATGCGGGTAAGATCAATTTTATCAATCTGTATGCACAGACAGGACGGCAGTGGTTCGAGGAAGAATACGAGATGGCAGGCCTGCACACGGTACAGGGCAGCACCTGTCTGGCACAGTGCGCGTCCACAAAGTCTTATGCGGTGGCGGCGCTTGGACATCACAGCTGGTATGACGGTTCGGGCGGCTACCCGGAGACTTACAGAAGACTGCAGTGCCCGGAGCGGCAGATGGTGGATGTAATCGGGCTGATCGACTGGCTGGAGAACGTGACCGAGGCCCAGTACCTTTTTACCGGAGCGAAAATGACCTTTGACGAGGCGGTCAGGACGGCCATATCTCTGGAGGGCAGGCGTTTTTCACCGCTGCTGACGGCAAGACTCAGGGACGCACAGATCGCTGAACGGCTCAGGCAGGCTTTTGCGGAAGGCAGACAGGAAGCATGCAGACAGCTCTATGATATGCTTTCCGGCAAAACGGCTTTTCAATTCGGGAATGAGATGGTAAGATAGGAATGCATGAAAAAATACAGTAACCATAAAGGATATGGAAACAGGAGGGTAATGCCGTGGCAACTAATGATTATACAGCAGCGTTAAGACAGGGGCGGCGCAGTTATCGGGCTGCGCTCACTAAGGGCGAATACCCTTATCTTCCGGTATTGGATGAGATCATGTCTTACACGGAAGTGGCAGGGATGGAGAATATCGGCATCATGGATATTCCGCTTTCCAAGATCGTAGGGACGAAGACGGTGGGGCGTTCGAATGCGTTCGCCAATAATTTCATGCCGCTTCTTCCGGAGGAATCGGAATTCGGCATGAAGTGGGCGGCGGTCTACAAGCATCAGATCGAGGACGGGATCAGCGATCCCATCGTGGCTTATGAATTTATGAACCAGTTCTATGTGCAGGAGGGCAATAAGCGTGTCAGTGTCATGAAGTATCTGCAGACATACAGCATCGCGGCCTCGGTCACCCGTCTGGTTCCCAAGAAGACGGATGATAAGGAGAACCGCCTGTATTTTGAGTTTCTGGACTTCTATGAGGTGTCCCGCAGCTATGACGTCTGCTTTACGAGAGAGGGCAGCTATAAGAAGCTCTTAAAACTTATGGGCAAGAAGGAGGACGAGGTCTGGAGCGACGACGACAGGATGAATCTGCATTTTGCCTGCTACAATTTCGAGCGGGCGTTTCACAAAGAGCACGGAGAGAATCTGGATATCAACGTGTCCGACGCTTTCCTGATCTATGTGGAGATCTACGGCTATGATAAGGTGAAGAGCCAGTCGGAAGGAGAGATCTTAAAGGCGCTGCAGAAGATGTGGACGGAGATCACGCTGGCCGACCAGGGCAGCCAGGTTGAGCTTGTACAGAATCCGGAACAGGTCAAGGCCACGCTTCTGAATAAGCTGATATCGGCGGGCGTGCCGGATTCCCTGAAAATAGCGTTTATTTACACGAAGACGATAGAGACTTCCAGCTGGGCCTATGCCCACGAGCTGGGCCGGCATTATCTGGAGCAGACGTTCGGTGGCCGGATCAAGACGATGGCCTTCGACAAGGCGGACTCGGAGGCAGAGGTGGAAGCGGCGATCGAGCTGGCGGTGGCGGCAGGCTGCGAGCTGATCTTTACCACGGCAACGCAGATGGTAAACCAGAGTGTGCGCTCCGCGATCCAGCATCCGAAGGTGAAGATATACAACTGTTCGATTATGATGTCCTATTCCTCCATCTGCACCTATTACGCGAGGATGTATGAGTCCAAGTTCCTGCTGGGGGCCATCGCCGCAGCGCTGTCCAGGGCCGACAGGCTGGGTTATGTGGCGGACTACCCCATCTATGGAGCCATGGCCAATATCAACGCGTTCGCGCTGGGCGCCAAGATGATCAATCCCTATGTGGAGATCCATCTGGTGTGGACGAAGGTCAAAGGGACGGATGCGCGGGAGAAGCTGGATCAGGAGGGGATCGTTTTCGTATCGGATAATGATATGATCACGCCCGGCAATGCATCCAGAGAATACGGCATTTATTTGAAACGGGATGACGGGACGCTGGAGAATCTGGCGACGCCGATCTGGCACTGGGGAAAATTCTACGAGCAGATGGTGAGGAATATCTTCAGCGGCGGCAGCACGGAGGCGGATGCGCAGAAAGGGAAGAAGGCGGTCAACTACTGGTGGGGGATGTCGGCGGATGTGATCGACGTCATCTGCTCGAAGTCCATGCCGCACGGAACAAGCAGACTGATTGAATTTTTGAAAAACTCCATACGGGCCGGCGCTTTCCATCCTTTTGACGGCCCGATCTACGCGCAGGGCGGTGTTTTGCAGTGTGAGAAGGGACGGAGTCTGCAGCCGGACGAGATCATCACCATGGACTGGCTGGCGGAGAATGTGGTCGGGAAGATTCCCGATGTGGATGAACTGACAGAAGATGCCAGGGCGCTTGTTGAGTTCCAGGGGATCAGAGTAGACGAATCCGGCACAGAGAAAAGCGCCGCGCCCGGGAAGGATGCAGCGGCAGAGAACGGAGGAGCTACATGACATGAAAATCCTGGTACTTGCCGATCAAAAATCAAAATACCTGTATGATTTCTATGAACCGGATAAACTGAAAGACATTGACCTTATCATTTCCTGCGGCGACCTGTCGCCCTCCTATCTGTCGTTCTTTGTGACGTTATGCAACGTGCCGCTGCTTTATGTCAGGGGGAACCATGACGACAAGTATGAGAAGACGCCGCCGGACGGCTGTATCTGCATTGAAGACGATATCTATGTGCACGACGGTATCCGTATCCTGGGGCTGGGCGGTTCCATGGAATATATTCCGCGGGCCAGCAACCAGTATTCGGAGAAGAGTATGTGCAGACGGGTGCGTAAACTGCGTTATAAGCTGTGGAGGCACAGGGGATTCGATATCCTTGTGACCCATGCGCCTGCCTACCAGGTAAACGACCTGGAAGACCTGCCCCACAGGGGGTTCAAGGTCTTCCGGACGCTGCTTGAGAAATATGAGCCGTCTTTCTTCTTCCACGGCCATGTGCACGCCAATTACAGCAGGAAGTTCAAGCGGGAGGACAGTTACGGGAAGACGACCATTGTCAACGGCTTCGAGTACTGTATCGTAGAATATCCGCCGAAAAAAGGGACAGGCCTATAGGAAGGATTCGATCTTCTCCACCGCGCTGCGGATGTAGTCGCCCATGGGAGCTTCCTGCAGGCCGGCAATATAATGATTGCAGCGGTTGACCGGAATCAGTATTTTGAAGGCTCTGCTGGCGCTGACAGCGGTGGCGGCAGCAGGTGTGATCTCTCCGAGGAGGGCGTTGGCGAAGATGATGCCGACAGGACCGACGATGAGATCGGAGTCGGCGGCATTGACGATCAGCGCGTTGTCTCCGGTGGCGCCGTAGTCTGCGCCTGCCTTGAGCATGGCGGCGGTGGCGGCGCTGTTGGTGCCGATGGCGTAGAGTTCCAGATGTTCGTGTTTTTTCTTAAGCTGTTCGATGACGGTGCGGCCGATGCGGCCGCCCTGTCCGTCTATGATGGTAATCTTCATGCGTATCCTCCAGTTCTGTCAGGCCAGGTTGATTCCCCGAAAACAGTAAGAAATGCAAATCCTGAAAACGAAAACCTCGAAGGTTTGGGTCCTTCGAGGCTCTCGCTTGTGTAAAAGGGGAATTCTTCCGGAATTGCTATAACCGACTTGACTTCCGTGATCAAGCCTGTATATACTATAGTATTTTTTACCGACAAAATCTATAATTATATTACAGAAAGATAACACTATATTAGCGAAGACGATACTGTATCCGCTAAAAGTAACATAATATTGACGCTGGATAGAATTATTTTGATAATAAAAAAAACCTGTCGTAAGACAGGTTTCTTCTAATCCGTTATGACAATATTGCAAATTCTAAATAAAATTCATCATTTATATTTAAGAAAAGGCACATCGTAATAGTGATTATGTGATTATAAGAACGATGTTTCTTATAATTTTGTTACGTTTACGGCCTGAGGACCTTTTTCGCCATTAACTACTTCGTACTCAACAGCAGCGCCTTCTTCGAGAGATTTAAAGCCTTCCATGTTAAGTCCTGAGTAATGAACGAAAACATCGTTACCCTGCTCATCGGAAATGAATCCGTAGCCCTTTTGGTTATTGAACCATTTTACTGTACCTTTGTTCATCGTACATACCTCCAAAAAATAATAAATAAGCTGACTTTGTCAACATTGATAGAATAACATATGTCTCGCCAAATGTAAAGCATTGTTTTTTCTTATTTAGTCAATTATGATAAGATAAAATCATAGGAACGGTGAAGGATATGGAAGGTGAAGCAAGAAGAGAAAAGATCATGGAAACTTTGCGGCGGGAGCAGGGGCCTGTTTCGGGGACGGAGCTTGCCGCGCGTATGGGGGTCAGCAGACAGGTGATCGTACAGGATATCGCGCTCCTTCGCGTTTCCTATCAGAATATCATCTCGACAAACAGAGGTTATTTGCTGTATGCGGAGCCGGCGGAGCGCAGGCGGTGCCGAAGAGTCGTCAAGGTGAAGCATGACAGGGAGGATATCGTGAGAGAGCTGGACTGCATCGTGGACGCCGGCGGAAGCGTCCTTGATGTGATCGTGGAGCATGAGATCTACGGCCGGCTTGTGGGCGGTCTGGTCATTCGCAGCCGGGCCGACGTGCGGAAATTCATGTGCAGGGTGAAAGAATACGGAACGAAGCCGCTGACGGACCTGACCCAGGGGATTCATTTCCACACGATAGAAGCCGAGCAGGAAGAGATATTGGAAGCCGTTGTCGAAGCGCTTGAGAAGGAAGGATTTCTGCTGCGGTAAACATGGATTGTCTTTTGGCTGTCACTTATGATACAATAGGACAGGTAAAAATGCCCATTCGACAGTATCTGAATTCGGGCCGGAGGTGATTTTTATGAATGAGACAAATGATGGCAGAAGAAAGAGAAAGATAAATTACATGCTGATGCTTTTCATGGACTCGAAGGAGGGGCGTATCCGCCAGATGGGGTTCGGACCAAGGCTGGTAGAGACGTCGATGGTCATCACGGTGGCGGTCATCGCCACGCTGGGGGTGATATGTTACCGGGAGATGCGGCGGATCGAGGAGCTTACGGCACAGAACGAACAGCAGCGGCAGGAGATCGAAGCACTGAGCGAGGAGAACGGCAACCTGGTCTCCCTCAGGGAAGAGCTGATGAATAAGGTCACGATACTCAGTGATACGATCAACCAGAAGGTCGAGGAAGAGGAGGCGCTGGAACAGGAGATGGCGCAGGCCCATATGCCGGTGGGGTTCCCGATGTCCGCTTCGGCTTCTCTGGAGGAGGCGGAGGGAGAAAACCCGATGGTCAGGCTGACCGGCAGCGAGGGGAGCAGCGTGATCTCTTCCGCGGACGGCAGGATCGTCTCCATTACGACGGACAGCGCTTATCGCCACTGCATCAGGATAGACCATGGCAACGGTTATTTCAGTATCTACCGCAATGACGGCGACGTCATGAAAAAAGAGGGAGAGGATGTGGTCAGGGGAGAGATTCTGTATGTGATCGGAGAAGAGAACACGGAACTGGGATATCAGATCATGTACAACGAGAAATATATCGATCCGATGGATCTGATCAATATCGATGGCTGACCGGTAAGCGACCGCAAAAAAGAGCGCCTTATTATATAAGGCGCTCAAATATCATATTGTAACCATCATTTCCATAGTTGAGAGAGCGGTTGACACGGCTGATCGTCGCGGTGGATGCACCGGTCTTCTCGGCTATCTCGAGATAGGTCTTATGGCTTCTGAGCATGGCCGCCACCTCGAAGCGCTGGGACAGAGAGAGTAACTCATTGACAGTGCACAGGTCCTCGAAGAAAGAGTAGCATTCTTCTTTTGTTTTCAGACAAAGTATGGCATCAAACAACTGATCCACGGCATCTGCTTTTAGCTTTTTATTCATCGAAAAGGGCCTCCTGTATATCCGGATTGGCAGCGCGCATAAGTTAATTTCGTCTCGTGCTTTGATGCGTTAAAACTGCACTGCCGCTATGTATGAATATATCATAATGAGGGGTATTTGTAAATCTGAAAAAGGGATGGGCGGGCAGTAAAACGAATGGAACGGTAGAAAGACTAAAATGCTTGTCATGTAGTAATAAAAACTATATAATGAGATTTAGAACGCAGTTTTGCAGTACAGACAAAAAGAAAGGCGCAGGCTATGACGATTAACACGGAAGATTTGCTGAACAGCATACTGGAAAGCCTTGACAGGATCGAGTATATCAGGGCGGAAGATATCCCGGACATTGATCTTTATATGGATCAGGTCACTACCTTTATGGAATCCCATCTGAAGCATTCGACGAGAAACCCGCAGGAGGACAAGATACTGACCAAGACCATGATCAACAATTATGCGAAGAACGATCTGCTGCCGCCGCCTGTGAAGAAGAAATATTCGCGGGAACATGTGATGCTCCTTATCTTTATCTATTATTACAAAGGGATCTTGTCGATCAGCGACATACAGCAGCTGCTGCGGCCGATCACCGCCAAATTCTTTAACGCGGCAAAAGACTACAGCCTGGAGGATATCTACGAAGAGGCGTTCGGGCTTGAGCAGGATCAGATCGATATCCTGAAGGCCGATATTCTGGAGCGGTTTCGGAAGTCGGAACAGACTTTTCGGGATGCGCCGCAGGAGGATCTGAAATTTCTGCAGACTTTTGCCTTTATCTGTATGCTGAGCTTCGATGTCTATGTGAAGAAACTTTTGATCGAAAAGATGATAGACGGAATGCGCGGGCAGGAGACGGGCCGGGGTGAGAAGCGACAGAAGAACCGGACGACAGAGGAATAAAGCTAAAGGAGAATCCGCTGCGGCAGGAAAAGCCGGACGGGGAGCATGGCGGCTGCATATGCCGGCAGGCAGCGGGAGGAAAGAGATGGACATTCAGGAGTATATCGTGTTCTGTATGGAACTGGTGGGGACGATCGCTTTCGCGGCTTCCGGCGCCATGGTGGGCATTGACCGCAGGATGGATGTTTTCGGCGTATGTGTGCTGGGTGTGGTCACCTCAGTGGGCGGCGGGATGGTCAGAGACGTGATCCTGGGCAATATCCCGGGCGCGCTGGTGCGGCCTGTCTATGTGGCGGTGGCGGTAGCGGCTGCCCTGCTGGTATTTCTGGTACTGTATTTTAAAAAGGGTCTGCTGCAGGGGAAGACGGGCCTGCTGTACGACAGGGTGATGTTAGTGATGGACTCGGTGGGGCTTGGGATCTTTACCGCCATGGGCGTGATGACCGGCATCAGGAACGGGTATCTTGACAATACTTTTCTGCTCGTGTTTGTCGGCACGCTTACCGGTGTGGGCGGCGGCCTTCTGCGGGATATGATGGCGGGTGTGCCGCCTTATATTTTTGTCAAGCATATCTATGCCTGTGCTTCCGTGGTGGGAGCCCTCGGCTGTGTGTGGAGCTATCGCAGCTTCGGGCAGATCCCGGCGGTAGTGCTGTCGTCTGCGCTCGTCATAGCGATCAGATTTCTGGCAGCATACTATCACTGGAACCTGCCGCATATGAAGCAGGATGTGTCGTTGTGATGTTTTTTGCCGTTTGGTTTATCGGGTTATCTGCAGTTTGTCAGGGCGCGGCTTTCTGTGCAAAGGTGGTATCCACCAGATCGGCATAGGGGACGCGCTCATCCAGTTCTCCGGCTTCCTCCAGAATATTCTGCAGGAGTGTAAAGCTGTCTTCCTCGAAGATCAGGTCTTCCTTCCAGGTGTCCTGTTCGGCATAACGCTCCACGATGGTAGTGATGGTCTCCAGGTCTGTGCCCTCGAACTGCGGCGCGATCACTTCGGCGATCTCTGCAGGAGAATGGGTCTGGACAAAGTCCATGCCTTTTTGCAGGGCGTTGGTGAAGGACTGGATAATCTCCGGATTCTTCTCGAGGTAGCTCTTTTTGGCAGAAAAGGCAGTGTAAGGGACATAGCCGGAATCCTTGCCCAGAGAGGCCACCACATGGCCGTCGCCCTTGGCTTCCAGAGAAGTCGCATGGGGTTCAAATTCGACTGTGTGAGTTTTTTACTACGCCAAATTTGACAGAAAATTAAAACCACATATTTTATGGGTCTCTTTGTCAATCTGTATATCCTTGATCGTGCTCTTCCAGAAGGCTTGTTTATGGTTTTTATCCAGCTTAAGGTATAAATCCTGCCAGTTGCCGCTAAAAGCCCGTATAACGTCCCTGTAGCTTTCCGGAGATGGTACTTTAATGGTTTCTGATTCGGAAAGTTTCTTTTCCAGTATCTCATATTGTTCATCATAATAGCGTTCTGTGATACGTCCCTTTTGGAATAAAATATTGAGACGATCCATCTCAGTACGTAACGCGTCGGAATCGTCAACCTTGTATGTGCGATGATGTTGATTAAATTCTATATTGGCAAGCTCCTGATCTAAGCGATCAGACACGTGGGTCAGCATATATTCTTCAATTTTATGTTCCGAGAGGTGTGCACAGCTGTGACGTCCAAATTTATTTCCGCATCTGTATTTTATATAGATGCTTTCACCGCCATTTTTTAATTTTTGCTTTTTACGATAGCCGGTGTAATTATTTCCACACCATGGGCATTTTATCAGACTGCTGAATATGTACGGTTCGTAGTTTCCGACAGTATATGTCTTACTGACGGAAACCTGCCGGATCTTCGCCCATTGATCCAAAGTAATGTAAGGCTCGCAGTAATTCAGATTATCTTTATCTTTTCCCGCGTATGTTTCGTTTTTAAAGAGACGGTCTACTTTATTATGGCTGGGGGCATCATCTCCGTATTTGGCTTTCAGGTAATAAAATGTAGAACGGATAGAATAGCAGGTAAAATAATGATTGTAAGCATCTTCAATGATGTGCTTCACGGCGTCATCTTTTACAAGCCGGTTATTAACAACCCTGTAGCCATAACATGCACATCTGCCGCTTGTGACTTCCCCGATCGAGCGTTTGTAGTCCAGGACTGCTTTGATACGTTCAGAGGTACGGTCGCACTCTGCCTGGTTGACCGAGAGCATGATATTGATGACCATCTGGCCGTTAGCGGTGGAAGAGTCGTAGTTCTCATAGATGGTCTTCCAATGGCAGTTGTGGGTCTGCAGAATCTCTTCTGTGATATTATAATCCTTGATGTTGCGGAACCAGCGGTCCAGTTTTGTTACGAGGATCATATCGATCTTATCGCGTTTTACATCCTCCAGCAGGAGCAGAAGTCCGCGGCGGTGCTTCATTGGCTTTCGCGCGGAAATACCTTCATCCGCATAGCATCCGACAATAGTGTAGTTGTTTTTCTCGGCAAATTCTGTCAGGGCTTTTTTCTGCGCCGGTAAGGACAGGCCGTTGAGATGCTGTTCTTCCGTGGAAACACGTATGTAGATTGCGCACCGTGGTATTTTTGACATTGTATCTTCCTCCGTTATATCTTATGGATTTTGGGGTATAAAAATAACAGCCAGCGTAAAATACGCTTGCGGGCTGCTCCCGAAGATGGTAAAATATTTTTTGTTCAAGGTATCATCTTCGGATGTATCTATTTAAAGCCGTTCCTGTTAGTGCAGGGGCGGTTTTTGTTTATTTTATATAATCGGTTTATTCGGTCAGATTACAGTTTCTGTTTCTGAAATGGCATGATATAATTTTTATGTTGTCATACCCAATCCGGCAACGGAAAGGGGTGGACATGTGGAAATTCTGATTTCTTTTTTAATCGCCGTTATGGCTGGTGTAGCTTGCCACTACATCATCAAGTGGTTAGATGGCGATGACAATGACAACTAGCCCAAAATGAAAACCCCGGAGTAGCCGCTCCGGGGTTTTCGCTCGTGAACACGTGGATTCACTGACTTCTTAATTGCCTATCGGCATTATAGCATATGCGGATTGGCTTTGCAATATCCCCGGGAAAGGTGGAAAGGTTAAACATATATATTTCCATCATAATATTTTAGAGATGCATATGCTTAAATCCTCATATATGCAGCAGGAACATCATCTTCAAATGTATATTGGTTCGATTTTTTTCCTTCTTCCAGATCATAAACCATGATGGAATTCTTTTGCGGGTTTATGATCCAGTATTCCCTGACACCAGATGTGCGGTACTTGAACAATTTGATTCCATAATCATTTTGAGGATTAGAAGGGGAAGTGACTTCTATTATCCAGTCTGGCGCACCATTGCAGCCTTTTTCATCCAGTTTATCTTTATCGCAGATTACTGAAATATCCGGTTCAACATAATTCCGGTCATCTTTGTTTAAAAATACTGCAAATGGGGCGAGGAATACTTCACAGCTGCCATCGTTTTTGTCGATGTAGTCTGAAATTTTTCTGGCAACGGTGTATGAAATGCGCTGATGGATTGTAGTCGGCGGCGCCATCATATACATTTGGCCGTCGATCAGCTCCGCCCGCTGCCCGTCTGGAAGGGCGTAGATATCCTCGATCGTATAAATTTTTTCCTTTGCAAAATCCATAGGTGGTTCCTCGCTTTCCCTAAATTTTGTTAAAGCGTCATAAGAGCCGGATTCAAGAACCAGTCCGGGTATATCGTTACTGGTTGCCGATCCATACGCACGCTTCATCGTCCCATGTAAAAGTTATGACATATTCCATGATGTCTATCTCCCTGCGAATTCTGCTAAACAGTGAGTATTCATTGCTGGGTCCCTCGGGGTTTTATTTGTACATAAAAATAGCCTTATCCTGTAGCCAAAAATTTGTTTCATATTCAATCTCGATATTTTCCGCATTTTGAGGGACCTCAAAAACAACGATTCCACCCATCTTTCTACCAGGAGATAAATTAGC